>CAKQKQ010000010.1 GCA_934249265.1 uncultured Clostridia bacterium
AAATAACACACCGCCAAACCGACAAGCGAAAAACCTGCAAGGAGATAAGGAGAATATTCCTTCATTATCCCGAGTAGTAGTGCGAAAAACAGCAATACTATGCAGACGACCAAGCAAACAACGTTATACTTGTCCGATTTTTTCATATCTAATACCTTTCTTTTTCATATAATAATACCCCTCGGCATTGTCGTTTTCGCTGATTATTATCGATTTTGCTCCGAGATATTTTACCACGTTTAATAATAATTGAGCACCGCCCGCGATTATTTCCGCGCGCTTTGGGTTGACATAAAGTTTTTCAACCCTCTCTTTCGCCGTCAATGAATACAGCGAATTAGTTATTTCTTCAAGCCTTTCAACGCTCAATTTCGTGCCGTTAACTATATTTCTGTCATAAACTTTAAGTCCGTTTGCAATTGCTCCGATGGTGGTTGCCGTGCCGCCTATCGCCGTAACGACGTCGCATTTAGGTACAGTCCCGTACTCGCAAACTTTTTCTTGAACAAACTTTATCGCAGCGTTTCTGTCTTCGCCCACGACGTCTTTAAGCACTACCGCGCCGACGAGCAAACTGTGCGAATAAACTATTTTACCCGACTTTGCCACAACGACTTCGGTGCTTGCGCCGCCTTCGTCAACGACGCACCCGTCGCCGCCCGCAAGCGCGCCGACAATGCCCGCCTCCGCCTCTTCTTCTCCGGATAAAACGTCCACTTTTATGCCCGTTTTACCGTATACGTATGACGTAAAGTCGTCACCGTTTAAAGAATTTCTCACTGCGGCGGTGGCAAACATAAGCACTTCGTTTATGCCTTCCGATTTGCCTTTATTAATGCAAGAAACTATTGCGTCGGTCGTGCGGATTTTGCTTTCTTCGCTTATTTTACCTGTTTTGTACAAGCCTTCGCCGAGCCTTGTGGTAAACGTTTCTTTATAAATCGTTTTATCACCAAAAACCAGCATTGCTCGCACCGAATTAGACCCGACGTCGATTACCAAATAATTTTGCATTTTTTACTTTTTGTCTTCCCACTCGCCGTTGTCAAAGTCGATTTGACCGTCCTTTTTCAAGCCTTTTATAGTGGCGATTTCCTCTATTTTTTCGTTAGACATCCAAATTTCCAATTCGTCGGACGTATTTTCGATCGTGTCTTGCAAGCGTGAAATTTGCGCGTTGAGGGCGCGTTCTCTCTTTTTATACACGCCTATCATACATACTTGATACACAAGCACGCAAATAAAGAAAAACATTAAAACAACGCCGGCAATGGTACTACTTACTACAAGTTTATCTTTTTGCGCTTTGTTCATTACTTTTTCTCCTTGGTTTTTTGAGATTTTTATATACTTTTATTATTTTATTATATACTAACTTGAATAAAAAAGCAATAAATATATTAAAAGTTTCATAATAAATCCACATTCCCGCAAAAACGCTCACAATCATATACAGCCTTATTTGCGGAAAATTCAATTTGAAAAAGACGTAAAAACAAAACGCCGCGGACAAACACATCCACAACAAATCGATTATAAAAGTCAATATTTTGCTGCTTGTTTTTTTTGATATTGCGGCTAATATAACGGCGGGAATTTGATAAATCGCGGCGCAAACCGCCCCACACAATACCGCAACCGCCGCGTAAAAAAACTGAAATTCGTCGTAAAAGTTCATTTAAATAATTTGCCGACAGCCGACAGTTTACCCGCCGAATACGTTACTTGGCGAATTTCGCCGTCGAGCCGTAAATTGCCGTTTTCCTTTTGAAATACCGAAATTTTTAAGTTGCTGCCGACTATCGTTATTCTGTCTTTACCGCTGATTACGGCAACTACTTTGCTCTCGGAAAAACTTTCCACTTCGCTTATTCCCGTCATGCAAAGTCTGTTTGCGTTTTCTATTTGAAGAGTATGTCCTGTTTCAGTCATAATTTTTCCTCCGCTATTATTTATGTTTTTTTACGGAAAAATATACCCTCGCTAAATAATTTGACTTGTTTTGTTTTACCTATCGCGGCGTGAAGGAACTTTTAATTTTAAAATTGCGGCAGAAAATTAAAATTGCAACAGAAAAATTTTTTCGACAAACCTATCCCCCGTCGAACGCATATCCGCTTCATCGGCAATTTTAAATATTAAAAACCGCAAACAAAAAAGCGCGACCAATTTTTTTACAAACAAAAAGCGCAAGCAATTGTTTTTATAAACAAAAAGCGCGACCGCTTGCAAAATTTTTACAAACAGCCACGCTTTAATTTTTATTTTTTTAATCGGTTTTGCCTTAAATTTTAAGGTCGCCGTCTTGAATTATGCCCTTCTTTCTCATGAGCGAACCCAAAAGCCAGCACACCACCGCGGGAATTACGAACATTAAAAGAATTATGCCTATCCACGCCATTACGTCGTTGTCCACCGCAAGCACGCCGAACACGCCCACAAGTCCGCTCGTACCCATGCCGCCGCCCGAGGCGTTGCATTTAAGTTTGAACAAGCACGTCGCCAAAGGTCCGCAAATCGCGCTTGCCACAACGGGAGGAACAAACAAAACGGGTTTTTTCATTACGTTGGGTATTTGAAGCATGCTTGTACCGAGACCTTGAGAAATAAGTCCGCCGACGCCGTTTTCTTTAAACGACATTACGGCAAAACCGACCATATGCGCCGCACATCCGACAACCGCCGCACCACCCGCAATAAGCATTGTTTCGCTGGTGTTGCCGAGGGCAATTGCTGTCCATATTGCAGCAGACGATGTGGGTAAAGTGAGCAAAAGTCCCATTACCACGGCTATGATTATACCCATGAAGAACGGAGTTATTCCCGTTGCATATTCTATGCCTTGAGCAAGTTTTTGAATGAGGAAAACAAACGGAACGGACACGTACAAGCCGATAAACGCGCAACAAATACACGTGAGCGGAACAAGCAAAATATCGAGTTTTGTCTTGCCTTGTACGAGACTGCCGACCTCGGTTGCAAGCAGTGCGCAAACGTACGCGCTTATGGGGTTACCGGGGACGCCGAGCGAAATTTTGGTCATCATTGTGGTAAGCGCACCTTTGTCGGCAACGATAAATTCTGAATACGCACCCATAAAGCCCGCGACAATTGCAGCAAAAATCACTAATTTGTTCGCTTTAAGGTAATACGCGATGCCCGCGCCGATACCCGCACCCATAAGCACTGACGCTATGATGCCTATGTTTTTAAAATAATTGCCGACAACGTTGTCGCCGATAATTTCTACGCCGATAGTCTTTATTATCGTACCCGCAATGAGCGTGACGAAAAGACCTTGCGCCATGCCCGTAAACGCGTCGATAAAATAACGTTTCGGCAAACTTTTCAACCAATTTACAAATTTTTCTTTCATAACGGTTTCTCCGAATGTTTATATAAAATTTTTATCTATGTAATGCTTTGTTTTTCATTTTGTCGCTTTTTGCTTGACGGCAAAACGCCTCATTTGTCGACAAAATTTTGCACGTTTTACAACATACGTATTGAGTAAAGTAGGACAAAACGCCTTGTTTTTTGACAAAATTTTACACAACGAGACAGCGGCTTTACAACTCGATTTCAACCAATTTATTATTTAAAATATCGCACGAAGTCAAGCGGTAATTTATTCCGTTTTTAATAATCGACAAATCCGTTCTGCTGTCGCTGCCGTGCAAATGTCCGTAAACCACGCAATCGACTTTGTTCTGCTCGAACAACTGTGTAAAAGCCGAGTCTTCTCTTTTTACGTTGAACGGCGGATAATGTATCATCGCGATTACTTTATCCCCTTCTTCTCTAATTTTGTTTACGTTGTAAAAAACAAGTTTCATTCTTTCGGTTTCGCGATTATAAAGTTTTCTGTCTTCTTCTTTAAAATCGGGAGACCCTTCAACGCACCAACCGCGTGTTCCGCCGATAATAACATTGTCGAATTTAACGCAATCGTTTTGCAAAACGTAACAATTTTCGGGCATTGCCTTTCTTATTTTTGCCAAACTTTGCCACCAATAATCGTGATTACCTCTTATAAAAACGATTTTGCCTTTAAGCCCTTCTACAAAATAATTTATATCCTTAATGGCGTCGGGAAGTTTCATCGCCCAACTGATATCGCCCGCAACAAGCACAACGTCGTCGTCAGTGACTTTGCTTTGCCAATCTTCTTTAATTTTTCTGACGTAATCTTTCCATTTAAAACCGAAAACTTCCATTGGTTTTTCGCCCGTGGTGGAAAGATGCAAGTCGCTTATGGCGTATATCTTCATCGTCGTTTCTCCTTGGTTATATTTTAGCATTTTTGCACGTAAATTTCAACTTATTTAAGGCATTATTTGCATTTATCCGCTTTATAAACGCTTGCATTATTGCATTTTTACCATAACTCCCCCTATTGACTTTTAAAGCGAAAGGCGTTATACTGTCTACGTACAACTTACTTTGCTTTTTACGATAACGTCGCGGCAAAAACGAAAATAACACATATGATAAATTTTGCAAAATGTGTCAAATCATCATATAAAGGACAAATCTGTATGGAAATACGCAAAATAACAAACAAAACGCCGAAACTTTTAAAAGAATTAGTCTCCGTTTGGGAAGACTCGGTAAAAGCATCACACGATTTTTTAACCATTGAAGAAATAGAAAAAATCAAATTATACGTTCCGCAAGCATTGCAAAACGTAAAAAACTTGGCAATTTGCGAAATTAACGGCAACCCCGTCGCTTTTATCGGAGTTGAAAATGAAAAAATCGAGATGTTGTTTGTTTTAAACGAATATCGCGGACAAAATATAGGGAAAAAACTCGTAAATTACGCTATCGACAACTTTTCGGCAAATACCGTAACCGTCAACGAACAAAATTTACAAGCGATAGGGTTTTATAAACGGCTCGGCTTTGAAACTTATAAAAGAACAGACTTCGACGAGCAAGGCAACCCCTACCCTCTGCTTTATATGCGTTTAAATTAAATCAACTTTATTTTGCAACGTAAAAAGACTGCGATAAGGCAGTCTTTATTTTTTTATTTATGAAGTTTTTATACGTTTATGTATTTGTTTGGTGTTGTAAATGTTGTAGATTTTTAAATTGCAATTTTCGCCAAAACCAACTTTCAGTTCCGATAAAAAACAATTTTAAGTTCTACTGAAAAACAACTTTTAATTCTGCCGAAAAACGGCCTTTAATTTTTTAAGCGTCGCTTTTTCGTTTTACCGTTTTTCTGTTTTTGCGTAGCCGAAACAATTTTTAAGTATATTTTTCACCGAAAAACGGCGACTTTACTTTTTAAGTGTTGTTATTTGTATTTCCACCGGGAAATAACGGCAATTCAAAGAATCCCGAACATACTTCTTGAGAATATTCGTTGCAAGGCGGAATGGTCGCATAACCGTAAGACGGAACGAGAAGTTCGACTTCCATTACCATTTTAAGTATAACCGTTACGCATGCCGTAATCGAAAATTCGTTCGGTCCTGTATAAACGCCTTCGGGCGATACCAAAGACACGACCGCTTCTACGGTATAAGGTATAATGGACGGTTCGGGAACGAACAATATTACGTCTTGATTTATCGTGACGTATCCCGTGCCCTTGCCTTCGACGCCGTTTGCGTCGGTGTAAACTGCCTCGACGGGTATTTCAACGGTAACTTGCACTCTCGCCATCGTGGGTCTGTCTACAAGTCTGTCGATTTGCAAATTACGAATTACGCCTCTTGTGGTGGTACTTCTTGCGCTGACAAACGTCAAGGGATTTACGGGATTTTCAGGCGTATTGGTAGTGAGCGTAAGCGCAAGTCCGCTTTCTTGAGTTTGCCTCATACACGCGTCAAACACTTTTTTAACTTGTATACACGCCTTTTCGCATAAGCCGTTTAAAGGATTTCCGTTTATTTGCCCGGGACATCTGTCGGATTGAAAATTTGAGAAAAATGACATATGTTTGCCTCCTTTCATTTTAATATATGCAAAGAAGGATAACTGTTGACACTTTTTATTGTTTCAATTTAATTTTTTGCCGCGTAATTTTATAATGATTTATACAAAAACAGCCGTGTTTACCGCATACGTATGCGGTAAACACGGCAAAACCGATTAATTACTTGTTTAAATTAAAACGCGTTTTAATATTGTTTGTTTAAAGTTTTTATCCTTAAAATTTGTACCCCATTACATAAAGAAAACCATGAGACAAACGAGATATGCCACGTATGAAGCAAGCAACGCAAACCCTTGCCATCTTGAAAATTTACCTTTAATATACATTGGTACAAGTGCCAAACAACCCACGAAGAAAGCAACGGGAACGTCGAATGAGATAAGCCTAAACGACACGGGCAAAGCCTTTCCGCAAATGAAAGTACAAATCGGCATAATCATACAAGTGTTGAGTATGTTTGCGCCGATAATGTTGCCGACCGACAATGACGATTCCTTTTTGATTATCGCGGTAATTGCGGTGACGAGTTCGGGAAGAGACGTGCCGACAGCGACAATCGTCAAGCCGATAATGCCCTCGGGTACGTTTGCCCTATGCGCAAGTTCGGTTGCGGAATTTACAAGAAGTTGCGCTCCGCCGACGATACCAGCCGCACCCAACACAAATTTAACGATGTTTACGATAACCGTTCTTTTGTCGGTTTTAGGCTTTGCTTTTTCCTCTACCACTGCGACCGCTTCGCCGTTTTGTTGTACGGTCGAGTTGATTTTGCCCTCTTTAATGGTCTTTTTTGCCATGATTACGTTTTCAGTCATGTTTGCAACGAAAATCAAAGCAAGCAAGATAGACGCAACAAAGTTTAATTTGCCGTCGTTTTTGCCGTTAAAACCGAACGCAAACATAATCACGAGCGGCAACAGCATCATTATTCCTTTATATAAATAATCTTTTTTGTTTACTTTTGTCGGCATAAACACGAGCGACAAACCCATAATGAGCGCGACGTTCGCGATAACCGAACCTATTGCGTTGCCCGCTGCCATATCAACGCTCCCCTTTGCCGCCGCAAACGAAGAAACCATAAGTTCGGGCAACGTCGTTGCAAAACTCACGACGGTCGCACCTACGATTAACTTGGGTATGCCCGAAATTTCGGCAATCCAACTCGCCGAATCGACGAAAAAGTCGCCGCCTTTCACTATGAGCAAAACGCCCACTATAAACACGAGAATTACCAAAAGTATGTGCCAATTTTCCATGTTTTTAAGCCCTCCGAAATTTGCTTTTGTATATATTTTGTTACTTTTTGCGTTTATGCCGCCGCATTTTCAACGGTTTTTACCTATTATTTAACTGTTTTTAAAACGTTTTTAACAGTTTTTGATAGTTTTTAGCGGTTTTTGTGGCGTAAACGACGCTTTATCGCGTAAAAAAGACCTTCGACACCTTTTGCCGTGTCGAAAGTCTTGTCGCCTGAATCAGGAATAACGCCATGCATAAAGCAGAGATTGTTGACGTTATGTTTATAACTACTCCCTTTCTACTATCATTATATATTACTTTTAATTTATTGTCAATTATAAAAAGTCTATTTCGAGATTATTTCGTTTTTCGCCAAATACTCGGTAAGCGCGACGAATTTTTGAGTAGACAAACTTTCGCCCCTCGCTTTCACGTCTATTCCGCAAGATAAAAGCGCGGTCTCGGCAACTTCTCTTTGGAGAGAAAAATCTCTCGTGAGGTTGTTGAAGAGCGTTTTTCTCCTCGATGAAAAAGCGACTCTCAACACGTCGCGATAAGCCTTGCGACTTGTCAAAACGTACTTTTGCTTGTTTATATCGATGTGCACGACGGCAGAATCAACGTTGGGCACAGGATAAAACATCGTTCTCGGCACTTTGGCGACGATTTTCGCATCGCCGATTACGTCTATACCCGCGGTGATAGAACCGTATTCGGGAGTGTTTTCCTTTGCGCAAATTCGCTCGGCAACCTCTGACTGAACCATTACAGTAATGCTTTGCAAATTTTCCGCTTCTTCGATAAACTTGATAATTACGGGCGTGGTGATATAGTACGGCAAATTTGCCACCAACTTATATTTGCCGCCGATTTTGCTTTCGATTTCGCTTGTGGAAACCTTCATTACGTCCTTGAAAATAATTTGAACGTTTTTAAGTCCCGACAAACTCTCTTTCAAAACGGGGCGTAAATTTTCGTCGATTTCATAACCGTAAACTTTGTCCGCTTTTTCCGCAAGAGCGCGCGTAAGCGTGCCTGCACCGACGCCGATTTCAAGCACGGTATCGCCGTTTTCAACGCCCGCTTTATCTACAATTGACGTCAATAAATTAGTATCGGTGATAAAGTTTTGCCCGAAACGTTTATTGAATTTGAATGAATTTTTTTGTAAAATTTCTTTAATAGCCATTTTATTAAGTGTACTTTAAATAACTTCTAACTTTAATCGTGAGTCCGTTTTCTTCACACAGTTTTTTTGCTTCTTCGACTTTTTCGTCCCCTATGCAATCGACTACCGAAAGTGTGACTTTAAGTCCTTTTTTCTCGCACTCTTTAGCAAAGGATAAAAGCGCGTCGAACGCCTTTTCTTTATAAATAGAGTGGCATGTTTCGTCGTACTCTTTTGCCGTTGGCATATTGAGGCTTACGTTGACTTTATCCACCGCGCCGACGAGTTTGTCGGTAATGTCATAACCGTTGATAAGGTCGCCTTGTCCGTTTGTATTGAGCCTTACTGTGTAGCCTTTACTGCGTACGTATGCTCCGATTATGGCAATTTCGTCAATTCTAAAGGTCGGTTCGCCAAATCCGCAAAACACCACTTCGTTGTACTTTTTGCCTTCGTGTTCGGCTTTAAATAAATTTAAAACCTCTTCGGCGGTCGGCTCTTTTGCAAGCCTTAAATTGTGTCCGTAATAAGAATCTTTGCCGTTGCGCACGCAAAAGTTGCAGTGATTCGTGCAGCGGTTTGTTAAGTTTATATATAAGTTTCCATCAAGTTCGTATAATAATTTACCCATTTAATTTACCGAAAAAACGCAATGCGTTTTCACCTGTGATTTTTTTAATAACCTCTTCGTCTTCGCCGTAAATCGAGGCTATTTTTTTGACTATATACGGTATGTTTTTTGGCTCGTTCACCTCTCCCCTATGCGGTTCAGGAGACATATACGGGCAATCGGTTTCTACTAAAATTTTAGTCATCGGTATCGCTTTGATTACTTCTTCTTTTTTGCCGTTTTTAAAAGTAACCACCCCGCCGAACGAAAAATATGCGCCCATCGAGTTGTATATTTCAGCCACTTCTTTACTACCCGAAAAGCAATGCAACAAAAATCCGTTTTTAAGTTTTTCGAGGTTGTTTTTGACTATTTCGAGCGTGTCGGCGGTTGCGTCGCGCGAATGTATCACGAGCGGAAGTCCCGTTTTTTGCGCCAAGTCTATTTGCTTTATAAACGCGCTTTTCTGCTCGTCTATATTGTCTTTTGAATAGTGATAATCGAGCCCCACTTCACCTATCGCAACGCACTTTTTATCGTCTGCCGTCCTTTCAAGTTCAAGCAAAGTTTTCTCGTTTACCGTGTTTGCGTCTTCGGGATGCACACCGACGGTAAAATAACACTCTTTAAATTCTTGCGCAATGGATTTTGCAAGCAACGACGATGGCAAACTACAGCCCACGTTTATTACTTTTTCAATGCCCGCGTCGAGATAATTTTGCCTGACTTGTTCCCTTATCGGGTACAAAGTTTTGTCGTTTAAATGCGCGTGCGTATCGATATACGTCATCTTACGACGCTCCCCGAGGGCATATCGACTTCGGGCGTGACGAGTTTAACAACTCCGTCTTTTTCGGCGCACAAAATCATGCCTTGACTTTCGACTCCGCAAAGTTTGCACGGCTTTAAATTGTACACGAGTATTACTTTTTTGCCCACCATTTCTTCGGGGGTGTAATATTCGGCAATGCCCGAAACGACTTGTCTCTTTTCTTCGCCGACTTCGAGTATCAATTTTAAAAGTTTTTTAGATTTTTGCACTTTTTCGCACTCGAGCACTTTCGCCACTTTCAAACTCGTCTTGCAGAAATCGTCGATGGTAATCTCTTCGACTTTTTCTTCTTTTTCGGCGTTTTGCGGCTTACTCTCCGCTGTTTTTCTTTCGTCGTACATTTTTTGCACGCTCTCGAGAATTTCTTTTGCGTCGAGTCTCGCAAACAAAATGCTGGGCTTGTCGGTGACCTTATTGCCGCTTTGATACAAGCCGAATTTATCCAAATCGTCGTAATCTCTCATTTGAGTGTTGAGTTGACCCAAAATATTGGCGCAACTGTCGGGCATAAACGGTTGCAAAAGCGAGGTTGCGATAGTAATCGTTTCGGTCAAATTGTAAAGCACCGTTTTAAGTCTCGGCAAACTCTCTTCGTTTTTCGCCAAAATCCAAGGCGTTGTTTCGTCGATATACTTGTTTGCCCTTCTGCAAAGCGAAATAATTTCGCCGATAGCGTCGGCAATGCGGTATTCGTCCATATTTTTTGCGACTTTTGCGTAACACGACGTAGCGCAAGACTTTAAATCTTCATCCACTTCTTCGGTTACGCCCGTATTTTCGACAATTCCGCCGAAATATTTATTGCTCATGGCAATGGTACGATTTACAAGATTTCCGTACACGTTTGCAAGGTCGGAATTGATTTTTTCTATAATAACGTCCCACTCGACGATACCGTCGTTGTCAAAAGGCATAGCGGTAAGCGCGAAATATCTCACGGGGTCTACACCGAAATATTTTACAAGGTCGTCGGCATAAATAACGTTGCCTTTGGACTTGCTCATTTTTCCGCCCTCTTGCACGAGCCAAGCGTGACCGAACACCTTTTTCGGCAACGGAAGACCCAACGCCATAAGGAAAATCGGCCAATAAATAGTGTGGAAACGGATTATGTCTTTACCGATAATATGCACGTCGGCGGGCCAAAGTTTTTTAAACTTTTCGTCGCTGTTGCCGTCCACGTCATAGCCTATTCCCGTGATATAGTTTGAAAGCGCGTCGAGCCATACGTAAACCACGTGTTTGTCGTCGAAATCAACGGGTACGCCCCATTTAAACGACGTTCTCGAAACGCACAAATCTTGAAGACCGGGTTTTAAAAAGTTGTTCATCATCTCGTTTTTTCTGGAAACGGGAGTGATAAACTCGGGGTGGTCTTCGATGTGTTTTATAAGCGCGGGGGCATATTTGCTCATCTTAAAGAAATACGCCTCTTCTTTTGCCTTTTCAACCGCTCTGCCGCAGTCGGGGCATTTGCCGTCTACAAGTTGAGAGTCCGTCCAGAACGATTCGCACGGCACGCAATACCAACCCTCGTATGCGCCTTTATAAATATCGCCTTGCTCGTAAAACTTTTTAAACATTTTTTGCACTTGTTTTTTGTGATACGGGTCGGTCGTGCGCATAAATTTGTCGTATTTTACGTTCATCATATCCCACAAAGACTTGATGACCGCCGCCGTCTCGTCAACGAACACTTGAGGGGTTTTGCCCGCTTTTGCGGCTTTTTCTTCTATCTTTTGACCGTGTTCGTCAGTGCCCGTTTGTAAGAAAACGTTGTAACCTTGATTTCTTTTAAACCTCGCGATCGCGTCTGCCAAAATCGCCTCGTAAGTATTGCCGATATGCGGCTTACCCGAAGCGTAAGTGATTGCGGTAGTAATGTAATAATCTCCTCTGTTTTGCATATATCCTCCGATAGTTTACGGTGTCTAAATATATTTTAAATTATATCGTGAGATTATTATATTACTTTTTTATAATTTTGTAAACATAAACGCGCACAAAAATGCATAAGTTGTCTTATGAACGGAATATTTTTGACCCTTGTCACGCTATCGCTTATCGCATTGTGCGTTTCTTCGCCAAACAGCGTTTTGCCATGCATTTCGGCTGCAAGCGAAAAAGCCGTAACGCTCACATTGACCGCGGTGGGCATTTATGCGTTTTGGACGGGAATAATCGAAATTATGAAACAAAGCAAAATGACCGACGTAATCGCAAAACCATTAAAGCCGATTATGAGAAAATTGTTCGGGAAAACGTCGAGCGAAGCCGAAAATTACATACTTTTAAACACTACGGCAAACTTGCTCGGCATGGGGTCGATCGCAACGCCGCTCGGCATAAACGCCATGGCAGAACTCGATAAATCAAACGATGAATACGGGCAAACGATGCTGTTTGTGCTTGCTTCGACGAGTTTGCAAATTATACCCATGACGGTGTTGTCGCTTAGGGCGTCGTTAAAGTCCGCAAACCCCGGGGCGATTTTTTTGCCGACTTTGCTTTCAACCGCAGTTTCGTCGATAATCGGCATACTTCTCGTAAAAATATTCGTGAAAAAATGAGCGTTGCCGTTTATATAATTCCCGTTTTTTTAATAGCGGTTTTTGTCTTTGCGATAGTAAAAAAGGTCAATATATACTCCGCTTTTATCGAGGGCGCAAAACAAGCGATACCTCTTTGCGTATCGCTGTTTCCCTATTTGTTTGCCGTGTTTGTAATGGTGCAACTTTTTGAAACGAGCGGTTTAAGCGGAATATTTTTAAATATTCTTTCGCCGATATTCAAACTGTTTTCAATACCGCCCGAACTCACCAATTTGATTCTTTTAAAGCCCTTTTCGGGCAGCGGTTCGCTCGCTTCGCTTACAGAAATTTTCAACAAGTACGGAGTTGATTCGTATATTTCTATATGCGCGTCGTGCATTTTCGGCTCGTCCGAAACGGTGTTTTTCGTAGCGTCAACTTACTTTTCAAAATGCAAAAAACCGAAAACTTTTAAAGCGGTGATTATTTCGCTTGTAGCCACTTTTTGCTCTGCGGTATTCGCTTGCTTTATAAGCAGATTTTTTGTTTGAGTGTATAAAACATAGCCGCTAAATTGTATACTTTTTGTGTCGTAGTTTGGCTAATTTGAGCAATTTTTACCGTTTTTACGCAAAACGTATGCGGTAAACACGACAGTACGGCATAAAACACAAGGCTTTGTATATAGCAAAAAAACGCTCCCGCTGTGACTATGGCGGGAGCGTTTTTTACGTACATTTTATAAATAATTTTTACTTTAAACCTAAAATATCGTCTGCGGAAACGTCGAGTATATCGCACAAATTTGCAAAGGTATCGAGCGACGGATATTTATCGAGACGGACGTATTTGCTTACGGTAGACGGATTAATGCCTAACTTGTCCGCTATCTCCTTTTGCGTCATATGGCTCGATTTGATTTCTTCTCTTAATCTTTTTTGTATGTCCTTTAATTCAATCATATTGAAAGTATAGCACACTGTGCAATTTTTACTTGACAAAAGGCACATTGTGCCTTTATAATAGTTTTATCTATTTTTATAGATTTATTACGTTTTAGGAGGAAATTATGGAAAACAAAAAAATATGGCGGGCATTAATTCGCCAAATGATTATCGAACTTGTATTTTTGACACTGTTCTACTTATATGTAGGCAACAACTTCGGCAACAATTTTGTTGAGTGGGTTTTGCGAAAAAAAGGCGGATTAGCATTACTTCAAAGACTCATAAATCGATGGTTTTCTGCTTCATCACACTGGTTTATTCTTTTAATTAAGGGGCTACTCGGCATATGCCTTTCTGTTCCGTTTTCTATTTTGTTTGGTCTTTTTGTGTTTTCGTCATTTTGGATACCGCTTGCAATCACGGCTTTAATTTGTCTCGACCGCACACGAAAATCAGTGCTAAATGAATTTTTGGGCGAACCGTCTGACGTTGCCATTCCGAAAATTCAAGAATTGTATTATAGCAAACAAAAAATTTATATTACTTTTGTCGTTATATCGCGAATATTATTTTTCATATTACTTTTACTTAAAGCAATAAATGCCCCCGAGTACTATGTTGCCGATTTTGTCATCTCGGATAACCTTAAATGGAAAATGACAAACGGTTTAATGGGGAAACTGATAGTTATTGTAGGAGCGGTCTTATTATTCGCCTCTGCACTGATTCGTATTATGTATTTTATAGAAATAAAAACGCACTTTTTTAAAAAACATATTTGTCCCAAATGTCATCGCATGGGCGTAAAATGTTTAATTAACACAAAAAAAATACAAGACGCCGAATACACTTATACCGAAACCGATTCCGGATATTATTCATCCGAAAAAATAGGCGAAGTCCGCGACTCGGCAGGCAACACTATCGGAGACGTCTACGGAGACACATGGCACGACACAAGCAGAGTCCGCTCTCACAAGATTTGCGACGCCATTTGGGACTATACTTACGAGTGGAGACCTTGTTATTGCACAGAACACAAAGAAGTAAAAAAGAATTATTAAAAATGCACAACTTGCAAATTTTATTTAATTTTTGATTTTGAAAGTTATATTTAAAGCAAAAATTTAAAACTTGCTTTTAAACCTTAACTCTAAAAATTATATTTAAACGCAAAAGCCGAGAGCGAATTTTTTTCGCTCTCGGCTTTTACTCATTATTTGTTTTGTTTCATTCTTAATTTAATTGCTTCAAATTTGTTTTTCGTTTAATTATTTATAAAATTATTTGCGACCGCTGTTTTAAAATTCACGGTTCAATTTTTCGCAATTTTCGTTTTTTAATTTGCACCTTTTATTATTTTACAGTTACCATTTTTAATTAATGGATTTAATTTTTATTTTCTTAATTTAGGTGCGATTTTTCGCGTTGCATACCCTTTTACGGTTGTTTTCAGCGTAAAATCAACAAGTTTTGTTTTGCAAGTCGCTAAATATTTACAAATTTTGTTTTGCAAACCTTTTAATATCAGCCTTGCAAACCGTCTGCTTGTCTTATCATATCTTCGACGACAATGTCGTAAATTTCGCCTTGTAAGTTGCAGTATTCCAAAACTTTCCACGGCTCGTTGGTGTGGAAATGAATTTTTATCAAATCTTCGTCGCCAACCACAATTAAACTGTTGCCTTCAAAATTTTCGGTTATATAATTTTCAATTTCTTTTTTATCTAAATCTTTATCTCTTTTGTCGATTAACAATTGAGTGTCATAGCGATAAGCAAATTGATCGTCTTCTGCATCTATAAAATTAACTGCCATATTTTTTTACTTCCTTTTTATATTTTTTCTTATATTATAATTTTCGCTTATAAAATTTATCTTTGTTAAATTTTACGTTTTGCTTGTGCAAACCGCAAAGTAAATTGAAAATTCACCTTGCAACTCAAATTGCAATATGCGAAATTGTAAACCCTTGCAAGCAAGTTTACAATTTCTTCTATTATACCATATAAGTTAGCATAATGCAACTTATTTAATGTACACTATTAAGAACAGACCAAACACTACACAAAACAACGGCAAATATATCAAACGCCACCGCACACGGCACTTTTAATCAATAAATTTAAACTTTAAATTTTACTCCGTCACCACTTTTAAGTCTCAAATTTAAACTAAAAAATATACTCCATCGCACACCGCAAATTTAAGCCGCAGCCTTAACGCAACCACTGCCCCGCTTAAAAAACAGTTAAGCAAAGTTTAAGCAAATTAAAACACGTTTAGCGCAAACTTAAAGCAAAAGTAAAGTTTAAACAGCCTTATAAAAGCCACAACCGAATTTGAGGCAAACTAAAAGGCATCGGAAAACCGATGCCTTTTATATTTTTTACAGATTAAAGTTCTGCAAAGTACTTGATAGTTCTTACCATTTGGCTTGTATAAGAGTTTTCGTTGTCATACCACGAAACAACTTGTACTTGGTAAGTGTCGTCGTCGATCTTGGAAACCATAGTTTGAGTAGCGTCAAACAAAGAGCCGTACTTCATACCGATGATATCCGAAGAAACGATTTGGTCGGTGTTGTAACCGAAAGATTCGTTGGATTGAGCCTTCATAGCAGCGTTGATGCTTTCTTTCGTTACGTCCTTACCCTTTACTACTGCAACCAAGATTGTAGTAGAACCCGTGCAAGTGGGAACTCTTTGTGCAGAACCGATAAGTTTGCCGTTGAGTTCGGGAATAACAAGACCGATAGCCTTTGCTGCGCCGGTGCTGTTGGGAACGATGTTCATAGCACCTGCTCTGGATCTTCTTAAATCGCCTTTTCTCTGCGGTCCGTCAAGGATCATTTGGTCGCCGGTGTAAGCGTGAACGGTTGTCATGATACCGGAAACGATAGGATAAGCGTCGTTAAGAGCCTTAGTCATAGGAGCAAGGCAGTTAGTCGTGCAAGATGCAGCGGAAATAACGTTATCTTCCTTAGTAAGCGAAGTGTGGTTTACGTTGTAAACGATCGTGGGAAGGTCGTTTCCTGCAGGAGCGGAAATAACGACTTTCTTTGCGCCCGCTTTAATGTGAGCCAAGGATTTTTCTTTGGAAGTGTAGAAACCAGTACATTCAAGTACTACGTCTACGTCAAGTGCGCCCCAAGGACAATTTGCAGCGTCTTTTTCAGCGTAAATCTTGATTTCTTTGCCGTCTACGATAATAGAATTTTCAGTAGCCTCGACAGTGTGAAGATTTTCACCGAGTTTGCCGATAAAACTGCCTTGAGCCGTATCATATTTCAAAAGATGAGCGAGCATCGAAGGGCTTGTCAAATCGTTGATAGCAACAACTTCATAACCTTCGGCAACAAACATTTGTCTGAATGCAAGACGTCCGATTCTGCCGAAACCATTAATTGCAACTTTTACCATAATTAATTTATCCTCCAATAATAATTATCTCTTTAATTCGGGTAATTCCCGATTTCCTTGATAATTATACTAACATTTGCTTAAAGTGTCAACATTTTTTTGAAAAATTATTGCTTTTTCGCATAAATTTCAACAATAAAATCTGCCGTAACGGTCATACCGTCGGCTTTTTCCAATTTTTCTATGTTTTTTTGCGGCGTTTTATAAAAATAAGGAGTCATCGTAAGCAAATTGAAGTTATCTTCTCCGCTTTGCGTGACAAAGTCATACTTTACTCGTTTTTCGCTTATTTTTGTCAAACCGCCATACAAAACCGACTTTTCGTCGTTTAAATAAACCTCGTCGTATAAAAGCCTTTTTAACTGCAAAAGGTGTTCGCTCCCCGGGGTAACTTGAATGAGTATTCCGTCGTTTTTAAGCACCCTTAAATACTCTTTTTCGTTGTGCGGGGCGAATATGCGCAAAATCACGTCTGCGCTGTCGTCTTTATAAGGTATATGCGCGACTGAAGCAACGGCAAACGAGGCGTTTTTATGCGCCGCCGAGGCATTTTTTACTGCGTCTTTTGAAATGTCGAAACCGTAAAAATTGCCGTCGATATTTTTGCTTATTTCGCCGAGATAATATCCGTCGCAACAACCCGCATCGATTACCGTGGGCGCGTCATATCTTTGTTTTATTTCGTCGCAAACTTCGTCCGCCAACCGCTTGTAATACCCTTTTTGCAAAAAACTTCTTCTTGCGTTTACCATTTGTGCGTTGTCACCCGGCATTAAAGAGTGCTTTTCTTTGACGTTTATTAAATTTACGTAACCTTGCTTTGCCACGTCGAAACAGTGATTATTTTCACAC
This sequence comes from uncultured Clostridia bacterium, assembly GCA_934249265.1. Lineage (GTDB taxonomy): Bacteria > Bacillota > Clostridia > Christensenellales > Borkfalkiaceae > CAKQKQ01. The sequence continues at coordinate 17,555 of CAKQKQ010000010.1, forward strand.
GAGAAAGTCTTTCCGTTTAACACAAGGTTTTGCTTACATATAGGACATATGTACATATTTACACCTCTTCACTCTTTATAAAAATCGTAGAGTTTTTGCGATATTTTGCCGATTTGCGCCGACTATTGGCGGCATAAGTTTTTGTTGATTTGTTGTGGTTTGCGTTTTGTTGCCGCTACCCTTTATTTTAATGCCGTTGCTTTATTGCTTTTATTGTAATGCCGCCGTTTTGCCGATATTCAGTATCGGCAAAACGGCGGTTAAATAATAGCGTTTTATATGGAATATCGGCGTTTTTATAAGCGATAATTAAAAATTGTATACTTAAAAATTTCGCAATTTACCGTCTTATTAAGTCAATTTAATGCCTTGTTTGTTGATAAAGACGTAAATTGTTCTGAAAGCCTCTTTTACGGACTGTATTTCAACCTTGTCGTTGTCGAGATATAAACAGTTGAAAGCAATTTTTACCATACCGTCAACCAAAAACTTGGTTACGCCTTGATTACCGTTTAAATCTATTCCGCCCGCCATCATCACGGCGTAAGGCACTTTGTCGTTCTTTTCGTCGGCGATTTTATAGAGTTTTGCGCGAAGTTCTTGACTGCAATTTATGAAATAGTTGTAACTTATATCTTTTACTATTTTACCGTAACACGGAATTTCGCTTATATATCTTGCGTCGCTTTCGGAAAAACTATCGTCGGACAAAGCAACTTTTAAAAGTATGGATTGCAAACAAACGTCGAAGTCTTCTAAAATTTCGCTGCGTTTGTATCTAAACGTTTTGTTTTTAGAATAAACTCCGTCGTACATATCCGTAATAAGCGCGATTAATTTATCGTAAATATCCCTCGATTTACCGCTGATTACGTTATATCTTTTTTCGTCCATAGGTCTGTAAACCTCCTTCACGTACTTTTGTGCCTTGCTTTCTCTTGTTTCTTTTATTTCTTTTAACGGTTGAACCTCTTGCTTTATCGGTTGAAATTGTTGAACTTGTTGAGTTTGCTGTCTTGTCGGTTGAACCGTTTGTTGTGTGGGTTGAGTTTGTTGCGCGGGTTGAACTGCTTGTTCTATGGAGCGCGCCGCTGCTTTCTGTTCCGACTGCCGTGTTATCGGTTGAGACTGTTGAAACTCTCTCTTTACTTGTTGAACCGTTTGTATTGTCGGTTGTTCCGTTTCCGCCGGTTGCGCGATTTGCTCCGTAGGCGAAATTTCTTGTATATCCGACTGTTCCACCAAAGAATTTTCTTCTAACTGTTCCTCTTGTATTGGCTGTTCTTCTTGTTCGACTTGCTCCTCAAAAGAAATCTCTTCTTGTGTTGAATTATCCTCTTGCAAAATAACTTCTTGTTCACTCAACTCGTCATCTTGTTTTTGTTGAGACGTTTCGTCTTCAATTTGAGAAACAACTTCGTCATCCTCTTCGCGTATGCTTTCGCTGTACGCTTGAACTTTATCGTCAACCACCTCGTCAACTTCGGTTTCTTTTAAAGTGTTGTCCACTTCTTCGTCTTGACTTTCATCGGAAACTTCAACTTCGTCATAGTCTTCAACTTCAATTTCATCAACTGTGTTGTTCTCTACTTCATCTTGACTTTCGTTGTAAGTTTCTACTTCGTCGTAATCATCAATTTGAGTCTCTTCAACGGTATTGTTCTCATCGTCTTGGCTTTCGCTGTAAGTCTCTACTTCGTCATAGTCATCAACTTGAGTTTCGTCAACAATGTCGTTTTCTTCATCTTGATTTCCGTCGTAAGTTTCAACTTCATCATAGTCATCAACTTGAGTTTCATCAACAGTGTTGTTTTCTACTTCATCTTGACTTTCGTCGTAAGTTTCAACTTCATCATAGTCATCAACTTGAGTTTCATCAACAGTGTTATTTTCTACTTCATCTTGATTTCCGTCGTAAGTTTCAACTTCATCATAGTCATCAACTTGAGTTTCATCAACAGTGTTGTTTTCTACTTCATCTTGACTTTCGTTGTAAGTTTCAACTTCATCATAGTCATCAACTTGAGTTTCTTCAACAGTGTTGTTTTCTACTTCATCTTGACTTTCGTTGTAAGTTACTTCTTCGTCATAGTTATCAACTTCTGTTTCATCAACAATGTTGTTTTCTACTTCGTCTTGATTATCGTCGTAAGTCTCTACTTCGTCGTAATCGTCAACTTCAGTTTTTTCAACAGTGTCATCTACTTCTTCGTCTTGACTTGCATTGTAAGTTTCAACTTCGTCGTAATCATCAACTTCAGTCTCTTCAACAGTGTCATTTACTTCTTCATATTGACTTTCATCGGAAACTTCTACTTCGTCGTAATCGTCAACTTCAGACTCTTCAATTGTATCATCTTCTTCGGTTTGATTTCCGTCGTAAGCCTCTACTTCATCATAGTCATCAACTTCAGTCTCTTCAACAGTGTCATCGTTTACTTCGACGTTTTGACTTTCGTTGTAAGTTACTTCTTCGTCATAGTTATCAACTTCTGTTTCATCAACTTCATTATCAAAACTTTGATTTGTTTCAAATTGATTTTCTTCGTAGTTTTCAACCAAATTTTCTTCATAATCTTCTTCGGGAATATCATCGTCGAAAGTTTGATAATCTTCAACTTCGGTTTCTTCTTCGGTTTGACTTTCATCGAAAACTTCTTCTTCGTAATCGTCAACTTCAGTCTCTTCAACATTGTCATCGTTTTCATCGTATTGACTTTCGTTGTAAGTTACAACTTCGTCATAATCATCAACTTGAGTTTCTTCAACCGTGTCATCGTTTTCTTCTTCGACTTGATTTTCGCCGTCGTTTTCCACTTCTTCTACTTCTTCATCGATTTGAGGTTCAACTTCAAAATCATTTGTAGAATTTTCGTCGAAATTGTCAATTTTACTCGATACGTGTTCACCAAAAGCGTCAGATTGTTGATTATTTATTTTATCGTTTGTATTGTCGATCATTGCCATTTCACCCCACTCGGAGAGTTGCAAAGACGCACCCTCCCTCGTGTGAGCAAAAGAGAACGCCTTTGCTATTTCGTTATTGTTTGAGTTGTCCGGTAGGGTATACGCAAAAGGGTTGGCATTTTCCTACTTCTTTAATTACTTTACCCTTTGATACTCTTGAATCTACCGGTATACTCTTGCTGTTTAAATAATACAGACTGCCCATTCTGTCAAGTATTACGATATCGATATCGCTTGCGTCTTCTATTACGTCGGCATATACCACACACTCGTTGTATTTTTCGTCGCCGAGTTCGCAAATCTTGACGCCCTTTCTCGCTCTTGAAATTCTTGAAATAGTACCCAAAAGCACTTTTTTAAACGTGCCGAAACTTGTACCAATAAGCGCAACGGTGTCGAGACCAACTTTTACAAAGCCCGCATAAACAACCTTGTCGCCGTTATCGAGTTCTATACCCTTTATTCCGCCGGCGACTCTACCGTATACGCCGATATTGTTTTCCGCGCGCAAGCACATACCCTTTAACGTGACGAAGAACAAGTCTTTATCGTCCTCGGCGGGTTTAACGCAAATTACTTCATCGTCGTCTTTAAGTTTCATTACTTGATAAGCCGATTTCAAAAGCAAAAGTTCTGACCAATTGGTCTTTTTGAGCGAACCGTATTTAGTAAAGAAGACAACGTCGCCGCTAATCGGCTTTGCATTGTCGGTAGCAAACACAGCCACCGCGTCCTCTTTTTCACCTAAACCGACGGCAATATCTTTAAGCATTACGCCGCCGCTATCCTTACCTTTCGCTTCGGGAATATCGTCCTCGGACACTTTAAAGCAGTTGCCTAAATTCGTCATAAACAACGCCGTTTGACCCGTGGATATATTACATTTAAACAAGAACACGTCTCTCAATTCGGGTTCGAGTTGGTTTAAAGTCCTGTTGTACGCGCTCTCTTTAACCTTGCGGATTTTTCCTTCGTTGGTATAGCCGATTACGAAATTTTCGATGGGCTTTACGTCATCGTAACGAATTGCTTTCGCCTCTTTTTCGGTCTTGACTATTTTACTACGCCTATCTTCTTTATACTTCTTTTTAAGCGCGGTGATTTCGGTTTTTACGATTTCCATTTGCAAACGTTTGCTGTCTACAATTGCTTGCAATTCTTTGATTAAAGCCTTTAAATCTTTAAGTTCTTGACGCAAATTATTTACTTCGAGTTTTGTAAGTCTTGCAAGTCTTAAATCCAAAATCGCTTGCGCTTGCTTTTCGGAAAGGTCGAATTTCTTTCTTAAATTTTGTCTTGCGGTCGTGGTATCGGGCGAATTTTTAATGATTTTGATTACTTCGTCGATATTCGTCACCGCAATGATAAGACCTTCGAGTATGTGCGCCCTATCTTTAGCCTTGTTTAAATCGAATTTGGTTCTTCTGAGCACCACTTCACGTTGATACTCAACGTAATACTTGAGTATCGGCAAAAGACCGAGTTGCATAGGCTTACCTTCGGCAATGGCAACCATGTTTATGCCGAAACTTACTTGAAGATTAGTGGTTTTGTAAAGATAAGCGAGTATTTTTTCGGGGTCGCCGTCCTTTCTTACCTTAATAACCGCCCTCATACCCTTTCTGTCCGATTCGTCTACTATGTCGTAAACGTCTTCGAGATTCGGGTCTTTTTTCTCTTGCATTTCTGCGATTTTTTCAAGCAATTTGGCTTTGTTGACTTGGTAAGGGAGTTCGTGTATTACGATATTCTTTTTATCTCCCGCGTCGAGTTCGATTTCGCATTTAGCCCTTATTAAAATTTTGCCTTTGCCCGTTTCGTAAGCCTTTTGGAGTTCGTCGCCCGCAATTATATAACCGCCCGTGGAAAAATCAGGTCCTTTGATGATTTTCATCATCTCGTCGAGTTTGATTTTGGGGTTGTCGATAAGCGCGACCGCTCCGTCGATTACTTCCGCAAGGTTGTGCGTGGGTATGTTAGTCGCAAGACCTACCGCAATACCCGTCGCTCCGTTTACGAGCAAATTGGGGAAACGACCGGGGAGCGTGACGGGTTCTTTCAACGAATCGTCGAAATTGAGTTGCCAGTCTACCGTGTCTTTATCCAAATCGCTGAGCAGTTCGAGCGCGAGCGGTTGAAGTTTTACTTCGGTATACCTCATTGCCGCCGCCGAGTCTCCGTCAACCGAACCGAAGTTTCCGTGTCCGTCAACAAGCGTCATTCTCATATTGAACGGTTGAGCGAGTCTTACCATAGCGTCGTATACAGACGTATCGCCGTGCGGGTGATATTTTGCAAGGCAGTCTCCGACTACTCTCGCGCTCTTTTTATATCCTTTATCGGGGAGTATACCGAGGTCGTACATCGAATATAAAATTCTTCTTTGTACGGGTTTTAATCCGTCTTCAACTCTCGGCAACGCTCTGTCGAGTATAACGTATTCCGCATAAGGCATCATAGAATTATGCAAGACGTCTTCCATCGAAACGGGTAATATTCCGTTTTTTATCTCTTCCATAGTACTTTCTCCCTATTATTCTTCGCTTGAGCCGCTCTTTTGCGGCTTAGTGTTTACTTTATCCATAAACGTGTCGAGTTTGTTGAAGTTTGCATACTCCGAAATGTATGCTTTTCTCTCGTCGATAGCGTCGCCCAAAAGCGTGGTAATAAGCCTTTCCGCATTAGCCGCATCATCGAGAGTAACTTGCATCATCACTCTTGCTTTGGGATTCATAGTCGTATCCCACAACTGCTCGGGGTTCATTTCGCCGAGACCTTTATATCTTTGAATACTGTACCCTCTTCCTACCTTTGCGATTTTTTCGGCAAGTTCGGAATCGTCGTAAGCGTATTCGATGACGTCTTTTTTATAAATTTTGTATAAGGGCGGCATGCCTATATACACGTGTCCTTGCTGAATAAGGTCGCGCATGTATCTGAAGAAGAAGGACAAAAGTATCGCCCTAATGTGCGCACCGTCTTGGTCGGCATCGGACAAGATAATTACTTTGTCGTAATTGAGTTTGGTTATATCGAAGTCTCTGCCGAAACTTGTCCCGAGCGCGCTTATTATCATACGAATTTCCTCGTTTTTAAGCACTTCGTCTACTCTCTTCTTTTCGGCGTTTAACGGCTTACCCCTTAACGGAAGTATCGCTTGGTGCTGACGGTCTCTGCCTTGCTTTGCGCTACCGCCTGCCGAATCGCCCTCGACTATGAAAATTTCGTTTAGTTCCGCTTTTCTCGAAGAACAGCCCGCAAGTTTACCGACGAGTTTCGTCATTTCCGCGCCGTTTTTTGCACGGGCGTATTCCTTGGCTTTTTTAGCCGCGTTTCTCACTTTTGCCGCGCCGACCGCTTTTTCGATTATCGAAGCGAACGTTTTTGCGTTCTTTTTGTTAGCGATGAGTTTGTTGAGTTCGTCAACGGTCGCGCTGTCTACGGCGTATTTAGCCTCGGGATTGCCGAGTTTGGTTTTGGTTTGCCCTTCAAACTGAATATTCTTCATTTTGATAGACAAAATCGCCGTCATACCCTCTCTAAAGTCTTCGCCCATGAGCGCGATATCTTTATCTTTTACGAGATTTGCCGAATGAGCGTAATCGTTGAGCACCTTCGTCACAGCCGATTTAAAGCCGACTTCGTGAGTGCCGCCCTCGGGCGTGGGTATGTTGTTGACAAACGAATAAATACTCTCCGTATAAGTGTCGGTGTGCTGAATTGCAAACTGAACGCTTATCGGATTTTTATTACCTTGTCCCACGTAAACGATAGTCTCACCGTAAATAGGTGCGGGATAAAGCGGAGTTTTACCCTCGTTTAAATATTTAACGTAATCGGCAATACCGCCGTCGAATTTATAGACGGTCTCTTTATCTTTAATTTCGTCTCTAAACACAATTTCGAGACCCTTATTTAAGTAAGCGGTTTCTCTAAGTCTCGTGGAAATTACGTCGTGACTGAATTCGACCGTTTCAAAAACTTCCGCATCGGGTTTAAAACGCACGAAAGTGCCGTGTTTTTTGGTTTTTACCCCCGTATTTTGAAGCGGAGCGGTCGGCACGCCGCACTTCCATTTGTTTTTCTTTTGGTCGAAACTGCTTTCAAAGCGCATTTTGTATACCGTAGAACGATATACCTCTACTTCGAGCCACCTCGAAAGCGCATTTGTGACCGACGCGCCCACGCCGTGCAAACCACCCGAAAAGTTGTAATTGTCGTCGCCGAATTTACCACCCGCGTGCAGTTGCGTGAAAATAACCTCTACGCCGCTGACTTTCGCGACGGGGTGAATATCGGTGGGCATACCCCTACCATTATCCTCTACCGACGCGCTGCCGTCTTTATACAAAACGACCGTAATTTTGTTTGCATAACCGTTTGCCGCTTCGTCGACGGAGTTGTCGACGATTTCCCATAAAATATGATGCAGACCTTTAGGTCCTGTAGTACCGATATACATACCCGGCCTAACCCTAACCGCCTCGAGACCCTCAAGAATCTTTATGTCTTGCGAATTATATCCCGTTTTTGACATAAAGCAACACACCTCCATAGTAAAATTTTATAATATTATTATCTTTATTATAAGTTTAACATATTTTACAAAAAAATGCAAGCGTTTTCGATAAAAATATACAAAATTTTACATACTTTTTTGAATTTATTTTTTATGTATTGCTTTTTGACTGTCAAACGATTACAAGTTGATTAATATAAACATAGTTTATATTATTTTTTTGTATAAAATCGTTTATCGAAATATTTTCCCTTTTGCAAATTGACTGAATTGTGTCATTAATCTTCACTTTATACAATTTGCCGCTTTCTCTGCAAATCGACAAAAAATCGCCCTTTTCGGGGTAAGACGAAAGGTTGTTTTTCACCACGATATTCCTCGGAGTGGTATTAAATTTTATAGCCACGCTCTCAAGCGTGTCGCCGGATTCGAATAAATAAATCATAATTTTATCCCTTTTACAGTATATGTGTTTTTTCGCTTTTTCTATTCGGCAACATAAAAAACAGCGATTATTAATATACAAGTTTAATTATTGGCGAAAGTTTGTTTTTCGGTTTAATTGTTGGCGGCAGTGCGCTTGCGTTTATTTCATAAATAGCAACACGCTTACTTTTACCACACCAACGCCGACTTGTTATTTTTATTAGTTTGGCGGCTCGGCTTTTTGTTTTTCGTTTGCAGTAAAACATACCAACATTTATTAACCAATACACCTACTTTTTACGCACAGAACGTTAACATTTTTCAACCAACACTAACTCTTACTTTTACTTGCGGAACGGCGAATTTACTTTTTATTTTTTGTAAGCAATTAAGATTTTTACTCACATTCTACAAAACCGCCACACCAAATAAAACAACTACGTCACACCTACAAAATTAGCACACTCAACAATTTTAATAACCACACCAGCAATTAAAATCACCACACTCAACAAACACAACAATTTAAACAACCGCCCCGTATTACCACGCAAAAAAATCAAAAACAACAAACCATATTACCGCACTACAAATTTAAGCAACCACCCGCATTATTTCGCCAACCGTTTGAAGATAAAACAAAAACCTTCTGTTCTTATTGTTCGGCAACGTTCTATCGCGTGAAAACCAAGAATAAAATATAGGGAAATCACAAAAATTTATTCCTTAAAAGGCGGTGAATCAACATTAAAAAAATAATAAAAACAACCTTGCTGGTCACGATTTTTTCGTGCGCAGAAAGGTTTTTGGGGTTTATCTATAGAATTTTTTTATCGAGACGGTTGGGATCGGAATCGCTCGGCGTATATCAAATCGCGCTGTCCGTTTTCGGACTTTTACTCACGGTGACGGCGTCCGGAATACCCATCACGATTTCGAGAATGTTAATTCGCTTTAAAACGCAAAACAACGTTGCGGGCGAAAGACAAACGGTATCAAGCGGAATTTTTGCATGCGCGATAATTTCGTTGCCGCTCACACTTTTAATAATCATTAAGCCGAGCATATTTTCGTTTTTATTCACCGACAAACGATGTCTCGCGCTTTTGAAAATACTTATCCCGGGGCTGACAATTACCTCGATTTATGCGGTGATAAGGGGTTACTTTTGGGGCAACAAACTGTTTTTACAATACTCGCTTATAGAGTTTATCGAAGAATTTGCGATGCTTGCCGTTGGAATTATTTTAGTAAACTCGATGACATCAACCGAAGACGGAGCAATGCGCGCGGGACTTGCGATAGTGATTAGTTATGTAGTATCGTTTACACTGTCGGGCGTGACGTTCGCCGTCAAGGGCGGGAGACTCGCCTCGCCGCTCCCACAATTAAAACCCTTACTCGCATCTTCTTTGCCCATAACTTCGATGCGCACGGCAACCTCGCTAATCAACTCGTTGATAGCAACCGTACTGCCGATTATGCTTATCAAAAACGGATACACACAGAGTCAAGCATTGTCGGGTTACGGCGAACTTTCGGGCATGGCTATGCCGCTTTTATTCATACCGTCTACTGTAATCGGGGCAATTGCGCTCGTTTTAGTACCAGAACTGTCGGAAAGTTTTTACAACGAAAACCACTATAAAATGCAAAGCAATATTGAAAAAGCGGTGTACTGTTCCGCCTTTATTTCTTGCATAATAATCCCGTCGTTTATCGCGCTCGGCAAAGAAATCGGATTGTTTGTATACAACAACCAAACCGCCGGAATTTACTTATCAAAATCGGCAATAATCATGTTGCCGATGAGCATAACAATGATTACGAACAGCCTTTTAAACAGCATGAATAAAGAAAAAAGCACGTTGTTTTATTTTGCTATAGGCTCGGTCGCGACAGTCGTTTCAATTCTCGTTTTGCCCAAGTATTTGGGCATATACTCGCTCGTCGCGGGGTACGGAGCAAACTATTTCATCACGTGTTTACTCAATTTAATTCAATTGCACAAATCGTCCAAGCGCAAGCCGAAAATTTTACCGTGTTTACTCACTTCGGTTATAAGCATAATTCCGTCAACCCTCGTGTGTATGGCGGTGAAAAAATTGTTTGAAAACAGACTGCCGACTATCGTTTGTTTGGGCGTATCGTCACTGTCGGCAATAGGCGTCGCTCTTATAATATTTTATCTATCAAAACGCCTTACCGCAAACACTTATACCCAACCGATAAAAATAAAATAAATAAAATTTAAAGGCAAATTTTTAATATAAAACAAGCCGCAACTCAACAAAAGTTGCAACTAAAATAAATAACACTTCTTAAAAAAACAACAACTAAAACAACCTATTAAACCGATAGATTACACAAAAAAAGACCGTTTTACAACACACGTATGTTGCAAAACGGTCTTTTTAACTATATTTATTTATTTTTCTACAAGCGCGGGTTTTAATCTGAAAATCACTTCGGGCACAAGCAAGCCGTAAATTACGGCAACTATAATCGACGATATTATTCTATACGGAAGCATAGCCAAAACCGCCGTTTTATACCCCCAGATTACGCCGTCTAAATAAATTATCAAAGTGTTTAAAGCGGTAACCAAAAGTGAACTGATTATCACGACAACCAACATTTCGACCCTTTTCATGTCGAACTTTTTTATCATTGCGTACACACCCAAAAACACCCCTCTTACAAGTGCGGGAAGTATCCACAATACCGTCGTGTAAGACACGCCGTACTTTACCACTTGATACAAAAACGTACCCACTCCGCCCACTATCATTCCGTCGATAGGACCAAACATAAACGCCGCCATTATTATGGGGAAAGCGTCTAAAGTAAATTTCATGCTGTTTGAAACTTCGACCGAGCAATAGGTCGCAAGCACGAAACAAAGTGCCGACAACATTCCGTCGACTGCAATTCTTCTCGTCGTAATTTTTTTCATAATAAAAAAAACTCCCACTAAATTATTAGTAGAGTTCCAACAAAAAACAAGAATATAAATATCCTTAAATTTGCATTGGATGCGTCAAAAAACCGCAAGGCAAAACCTTTTCGTGCACAGTCAACATCCCGTTCTGTACCACTTAACGCTTTTTGTACTACTCTGCGTTTTTAAGTGTACAATATTTATATATCTTTTGTCAAACGATTAGCATAAACGCGAAAAAGTTTTACATACTACTTGTATGCTTATAATATTCATTAGGTCGATAATTATATTTGTTTTACTTTTAATCGTCATGCGACTTATGGGCAAACGGCAAATCGGCGAAATGCAACCGTTTGAATTTATCATTACCCTATTAATCGCCGAAATAGCGTGCGTGCCGATGTCGGACATTTCGATACCCTTAACTTACGGAATTGTTGCGGTAATCGCCATGTTTATTCTTCATCAAATCATTTCAATTTTAGAGCAAACTTGCAGAACGGCAAAGTCGATAATAAGCGGAAAGCCATCGCTTGTGATAAACAAAAACGGGGTCGATATCGTAGAACTTAAAAAGAACAATTTAGACGTCGAGGACCTTATCGAGGCGATAAGAAATACGGGGAATTTTGCACTCGACTCTATCGAGTATGCAATTTTCGAGTCGAACGGGAAAATCAGCGTGCTTGAAAAGGAAAATTACAATTCTAATCAACTACCCGTTCTTTTAATAACCGAAGGAAAACTTGTAAAAAACAACTGCAAAACGCTCGACCTTGACGACAAATTTTTCAATAAAATTTTGCAGAAGGAAAAGATTAAAAGCATTAAACAAATAGACATACTCACGATCGACGCGAGCGGAAAAATTTATTTACAAATCAAGGGGCAAGCGTACAAAACCTATTATACACAATTAAAGGAGAACAACAAATGGTAAAAGATTTAATTTCGATAATCGTGTCGGTGGCTATTTTGACTGGAATTGCAGTCGCCGAGGACGTGACTATAAAAAAATGTTTCGGGGAGTTTTCGGCTTATGCGCAAGTGCTTTATTTAAAAGAACAAAACGAAAGCGCAACCGTGGACGACGCGCTGATTTTGCAAAACAATTGGATAAAATATAAAAGTAAATTGCACGTTTATATACCCCACAACGAAATTAAAGAAATGGATTTGTGGGTGTCGGAATGTGTGGGATACACAAAGGACAAAAACTTTAAAGAAGCCAAAAGCAAACTCGAAGTCATAATAGAACTCACCCAACAAATACCCAAAACCTTTAAATTCGATATTGAAAACATTTTGTAGTCTTTATATTTTTTCTTGCTATATACGACTTAAAGTTTTAATTTAATTATTAGCACCATATGCGCCTTGACTTTTAATTACGATATCCACACTAAATACCTTTGAGGTTTGATTTAATTATTTATACCGTATTTTTAATCTTTTGATTTGAATATTTTTTTCAACCGCAGTGTTTGTCTCAACTTTTAATCACAATATTTATATATCCGTCTCAAGTTTAAATCTTGATATTCGTCTCAACTTTTATAAAATAAGGCTAATTGCCTTGCGTTTGCTTGACTTTTAAACACCCCGATTATATAATACAATATGTTTGAAACCTTGATTAGGCGGTTTATTTAATCGATAAACGATTTATACTTTTCAAGCGAAAAACCAACGAAAAATTTTATTTAAAAGGAAACGCAAATGCACAATCAAAAAATCAACGCTTCGGCAAAGGAAATTTGTTACATCGCCGTATGCGTGGCAATAATGGCAGTTTGTTCGGTAATCACAATTCCGCTCCCCGGTGGCGTACCCGTCACTCTTCAAACCTTTGCGGTATTTTTATGCGTAGGCTTGCTCGGCACGATGCGCGCGACCGTTGCGGTGACCGTATATATTTTACTCGGCATGATAGGCGTGCCCATATTCAGCGGCTTCGGCTCGGGCGTGGGCGTAATACTCGGACCTACGGGCGGATATATTATTGGTTTTATTTTCTCGGCGATAATTTCGGGTTCGCTCATTAAAGTTTTCGGCGAAAAACCTTATGCGGTTTTCTTGGCGATGATTATTGGACTTTTGGTTTGTTACCTTACCGGCACGCTTTGGTTTGTCGGCGTAAAATCGACGTTTAGTTGGCAAGGAATAGTTTACGCGTTTACCGCATGCGTGTTGCCGTTTATTATCCCCGACTTGGCGAAAATCGCGCTTGCAATTTTGATATCGAACAGAATGAAAAAATACTTACATTAAAACTTTAACTATAATAACAACCTTTTTAAGGCATTAAAAAAGACCTCGAAACGAGGTCTTTTTTTGTATGTTTTTTATTAAATTTGCCGTTTTTACTAAATACGTATACCGCAAACGCGACAAAACGCTAAAATTTTAAACAACTTGCAAACAACCAAAACAGCCGCTTTCACTATGGTTTACAAACTATAAAACAACCGCATTTACGACATTTTATAAACAACTAAATCAGTAGTTTAATATTTACTTTAAAAACAACAAAAGTGCAAAATCGTCCAATTAGCAAGCGTCGTTTTTACATTGCTATTCTATTAAAAATCGCCGTTTTTATCGTTCCGATATAATTACTTTTTATCTTGTTTAAGTATGTTTTGTTCTCTTAAACGTTTTATCCTTTCGTACTTTTTCATTTGTTCTTCTTTGTCTTTTTTGTACCACTCGTCAACTTCCGCTTTAAGTCTGTTGGTCTTTTTGTTAAGACCTATTCTCAACCCCAAAAACCAAACTAACGACCACAAAACCATAAGCACGAGGAATACCGTAATGACTATCATAAGCACTTTACTTACCGATTTTTTATCGAGATTATAAAACCAAAAATACAAAGCGAAACACAACACCGCAACGATAAGCGTAAACGTGGTGGAAAAATCGGTGGCTTTTTTCAATTCTTTGCACTTTTCGATTTCCTTTCCGCAGTACCCTCTGTCGCCGAGTTTGGCGCGCATTTTTATTTCTTTTCTGCTCATTTTGACCGAGCGGTCAACTTCGTCGCCGCCCGAGTTTTTTAACGTTCTTTCATACTCTTCTCTTATCATTAGTTTTTCTCCCGATTAAGAATTTTATCCAAAAAGCATCCCGTATAACTACCTTTTATTTTAGCGACCTCTTCGGGGCTACCCTTGGCGATAACTTGTCCGCCGCCGTCGCCGCCTTCAGGTCCTAAATCGATTATATAATCCGCCACCTTTATCACGTCGAGGTTGTGTTCGATTACGATAATGGTGTTGCCGCCTTCGCGAAGGCGATTTAAAATATTAATGAGTTTTTCAACGTCGTAACTGTGAAGTCCGGTTGTCGGCTCGTCGAGTATATAAAGGGTTTTGCCCGTAGCGCGCTTGGAAAGTTCGGTCGCAAGTTTTACCCTTTGCGCCTCGCCGCCCGAAAGCGTGGTTGCGGGTTGCCCGAGTTTTATATAACCGAGTCCGACGTCTTGCAAACACTTGACTTTGTTGTAAATGCTCGTGAAGTTTTCAAAAAACTCCACCGCTTCGTCAACCGTCATATCGAGCACGTCGCTGATATTTTTGCCTTTGTATTTGACTTGAAGAGTCTCTCTGTTGTATCGTTTTCCCTTACAAACTTCGCACGGCACGAACACGTCGGGCAAGAAGTGCATTTCTATGCAAATTATGCCGTCGCCTTTACAGTTTTCACATCTGCCGCCGCTTACGTTAAAGGAAAATCTGCCCGATTTATACCCTCTCGACTTTGCGTCTTGAGTCGCGGCAAACAAGTCTCTTATGCTCGTAAACGCGCCCGTATAAGTCGCGGGATTACTCCTCGGCGTTCTACCTATGGGCGATTGGTCGATTTGTATTACTTTATCGAAATATTCAACGCCTTCGATAGAGTCGAAATTGCCCTCGACGGCTTTTCCGTACGTGAGCGAACCCGACAACGCGGGATATAAAATTTCGTTGACGAGCGAACTTTTGCCGCTGCCCGACACGCCCGTAACGACCGTAAACAACCCGACGGGGAAAGACACGTCCACATTTTTCAAGTTGTTTTGTCTTGCGCCTTTTATCGTCAGCCACCTATCCGACGGAGCAACCCTTTCTTTAGGCACGTCAATACTTCTTCTGCCCGCCAAAAAGTCGCCCGTGATAGAACGGGGGCTGTTTTCGATATCTTCAAGAGTTCCGCAAGCGACGACCTCGCCGCCGTGCACGCCCGCATAAGGACCAATATCCACTATATAGTCCGCCGCACGCATCGTGTCTTCGTCGTGCTCGACCACGATAAGCGTGTTGCCGAGAT
>CAKQKQ010000011.1 GCA_934249265.1 uncultured Clostridia bacterium
CTCGAAAAGCGAGCAAACTTCGCTTTTGTACTGAATATCCAAAGTGTTGGCAATGCCCTTGATTTCGTCGGATATCGCGCTCATTTTGGCGTTGATTTGCTTCATATAATGCTGACCGACGATTATCGCGGCGATGCTGTACACGTTGGTGCTTATGCTTACCGCTTTGTTGATTTGCGACACGTTTGTCTCGACTAAAGTCGCTTGCGTCGCAATTCCGTTTTTGCCGACCGACATTGCCCTTTTCGCTCCGACAAGTTGATTTGAATTTGCAATGTTTCCGCCGTTTTTCAACACCACTTTATACAATTTTTCGGTGGGAGTCGCCACCGATTTTGCAAGTTTTGCGCCCGCCTTGCCCACTTTAAACACGACGGTGTCGATGCGCGCCAAAACCGAAGGCTCGGTTATTTCAATTAAGTCGTTTGTGTTTAAACTGTAGTCCGTGGGAAGCGGTTGTAAAACAACTTCCAGATTTTTATCGGCGTCGTTAATTTCTTGCTTTTCCATAAGTTTGCGGGCTTTGTTTTTCTCTATGCGGTCTTTTATAGCGGCGATTATTCCCATGATTCTTTCGTATACCTTATATAATTTCACTCTAACGACAAACGCAAAATTTGCCGATTTTAAAAGCGTTTTTATCTTTAAAAACTTAAAAACGCACTTATAGTTTTCGCGCGCTTTAAGTCAAAAGTTTTAGTTATTATATTTTAAGGTATAAACGCCGGTTTGTCAAGACAAACTCGTCATTAAAGGTTTAGTTTTTTAGTCCTTATAAATTGCCCGCCACAAAAAAAAGCGGCATAACAGCCGCATAATACTTACCGCAATTTGCTTGAAATTTTCGCCTTTAATTTACTCGGGCGTGCCTTCGGTTTGTTCTGTAAAAGATTTTTTATACGTCGGCAATACGATTTTCCAAAACGCCAACCCGTTTACGATAAGTATCGCGCCGAACAAAATTCTCGCCGCAACCTCGGGACATAAAAGCGCAATTCCGTTCATGTCTCCTCCGCCGAAAAAGCCGCACAAAATGCTTAAATACAGCGGGTCGAGCAATAAAAAAGCAATGGTAACGTAATAAATAACCGCGCGAAATAGCGGACTTTTCGCTTTGCAAATTTTTTTAGCAAATATTACGAGCAAATACCCGACGAATAAAGTCGCCAACGCGCCGATTAAGCAAAACATGCCGAGTCCGATATTTGACATGCGCTCGGCATAAACGTCCACTTGCACGCCGAGACCCATAAATTTGATTTTTTTGAAAACGCCACTAAAAAGGGCAAACAGCAAATGCGCCCCTTCGTGAATAAGATAATAAGCGGCAACCGCCGCCAAAATACCGATATATTGTCTTGTCTTTTTTGTCATTTACTCTCTCCGTCAATATTTATATAAATAAAGCGGGAATTTCCTCCCGCTTTATTAAATTTAATCTGCTATTCCCATTTGAAAAAGCGCACTGCAAGGACAGTGCAAAGCACACTAACCCCGAGCATTACGCAAATCGCGCGCCAATCGGCGGGGTTGCGATATAAACTTGCCGTTTCCTCGCAAACCTCGAAAACCTTGATTGTTTTTTGATAATCACATTCTTGAAACTGCACGCCGATACGCTCGAACAGCGCATGGCGGTGATTTTCGGGGGTTTGCCCCAACAAACGTATCGTTCCGCCGTCTGCCTTTTTTGTGCCGAGTATGCACTCTATCGTCGCGCTTTTCCCCGCACCGTTTGCGCCGAGAAGACCGAATACCGTGCCGCTTTTCACAACAATATTGAGATGATCGACCACGGTTTTTCCGCCATACTTTTTTGTTAGGCCTTGAACAAAAACGGCTTCGCTCATTTTTTAACTCTCTTTACTGCCCTAAGTTCGATATATCCGCGACTGCCTATCGGCTCTAACTGAATACGCGGATTTTCCTCGTCCCACGCAAATCCAATAACCGACGGGTCGTACTTATCCATTGCACACTGCACGGCTTGTATCGCCTCGCAATAATCTTCTTCTTTAAAGGGCTGACCTTGAAACATAAGATATTCCGCTTTCGGAAGACGAATAATATCGAATCCTTCGGGAATAATTCCCGAATAATCGGGCTCGACCTCTACGCCTTGAACGTAAGTAGAAGTGTCGGGTTTTTGATATTTTTGCGGCAACCACATAGAAACGGGTTCGCCGCAAAGCGAAGACATACTCGTTAACATTCCCCACACGTCGCAACCGACCTCTTCGCAGTACGGGAAATAGTCTTTTGCTTGTTTTCCTCTCTTGATAATACAAATGCGTTCGGGTTTTTCGATAACCTGAATAAAAACGGACTGAATGTTTTGCATATTAATTTTCTCCTTTTTAAGTTCACGAAATTTTACTCCGTAAGGAACGAAAAAAGTGACGGGAACGGGATTTTTTAAATAGTTTACTGGGTTTAAACCGAACTCGCGATAAAACGCCCGAGTAAACGTATCGACGTTTGAAAACCCCGCTTCAAACGCTGCGTCAATGACTTTTACTTCGCCCGTTTTAAGCCGTTTTGCCGCTTGAGTAAGCCGATATTTGCGTATATACTCGGTAGGCGTCAACCCCACAACGTCGCAAAACAACCGATAAGAATACCAAGGAGAAAACATCGATTCGCGCGCCAAATCGGACAATTTTATTTCTTCGGCGTTATTCTTTTCGATATAATCTTGCATGCGCTGGACTGCCAAAATCTGTTCTTTCATGTTTTTCAACTCCTTACGCACGATATTATACCGCGCCGAATAAATTTTCTCTCGACTTTTTTTGCTGTTTTTTATTTCACGTTAAACTAAAATTAAGCGCGCACAACCGATAAAGCATTAAAATTTGTAGAAAACTGCAAAATTTAAAATTTTTAATCGTTTTTTATTTTATGTTTCAGTCCGTTTTTATAATTACAACTCTATTTCAGGTTTTATAACTACAACTCTATTTCAGAGCCCGTGCCGAAATATTGTAATCTATCGCCAAGGCGTTTTTTCATTTTTTGATATGCCTTTATGCCCGTGCAATGGCAAGTATAAAAAGTCGCGCCCGTTTTATTTATTGCGGCGGCAACTTCGTCTATATACTCGTCGCTCTCATAGCGTTTTTTAGTCGGCTCGTAAAGATGAAAACCGCCTATCACGTCCGTCGGATACTCACCGATTATAGTTTTTGCTTTGTCTAAAATGTTAACTATGCCGGCATGCGCGCAGCCGCAAACCAAAATCTTTTTGCTGCCCGAGAATATAAGCAAATTTTGCTCGTGACAAAAATCGTCCGCTATAATTTTGCCGTCCTTTTTCATAAATAAATTGCCGTCGGATTTTGGCAACGGAAAACTACCCGACACGTTTGAAAAAAGCGTGATTTCATCGTCTATAACGCAAAATTCGTCTGCATATACAAACCTTTCCCCTTGTACGAGATTTTTATTAATTCCCGCATAAAACGGTATACCGAGCACCTTTACGTAATGATTTTGTAAGGCTTGCGGGCGAATATAAATTTTCGCTTTTTGGTTATTTTGCAAAAAATATTTCAAGCCGCCGCAGTGATCTACATGCCCGTGAGAAATTACCGCCGTATCAATTTGGGAAGGGTCTACGCCGAGCGTTTTTGCGTTTTTTAAAAATAAATCGTCGGGGCCCATGTCGAAAAGTATTTTATGCTTTTCGGTTTGAATATACAGCGAAAGTCCGTGCCTATTTTTTAAGTCTTTCGATTTTGTAGTGTTTTCCAATAAACCTATTATTTTTACCATAAATTTTTATTTCGTTTTATTTCTGTTTTTCGTTGCGAAGCCGCTTTAAATTTTCCAAAGCAAACGGACTGTTTGTTGAAATTTTAGACAGCGTAGAACAGTCTGTTAATTGCGCACAGTCGGCGCAAGTATTAAAACCGTTTTTTATAACGCAGTTATGCACGGTGCAAAGTTTGTCGCAAAACGGTGTTTTTACCCCGTCTATTCGGCAACCGACGCAGTTTATCATTTCCGAAGTAATCGTCACCCCGTTGAGTTTTGTCCACAGCGCGGCTGTTTTCTTGCGCAACTTGTCGTCGTTTGTAATCGTCGCTATTCTGGCGTCGCACTTTTCACAATTTAATCCGCAACAACCGATAAGTTTATTCATGCTTATTATCTCTCTCTTTTGTTGATTTTCTGTCATTTTTGCGCATTACGTATTGCGTAAACGTGATATTTTATCGCAGCCCCAACACAATACCCAAAGCGATTCCGAAGCGGCAATTAAAGTAAAATTACCGAGACAACCGTTTTTACGTAATCTTATTCGCTTTTAAAATCTTTGCATATAGGCACGCAGATGCCGCTTGTATAATCGGGGCTTTGCATATCGCCCGACGAGTAAACCTCGAGCATGGCGTTTCCGTTTGTTTTATATATTTTTCCTTCGTTTTTAAACCATTCTTGCCAAACAAAAGTATTTAGTTTTTGCAAAGACTCGGGAATTGTTCCTTGCGTGGAAAACTCGACCCAATCGCTCTCGGGAAAAGTAAAAAGTTTTAAACCCTCGGGCACTTCGCCGCCCTTATATACCCCCGCGATCCAATACTCGAACATTTCGTTTTTATCGTTGCAAATCGCAAACTCGCCGATATTGTTTTCGATAATCGCTTTTTCGATAGGCGTTTGCGGCGTTTTCGTTTGCCACAAGCGGGCGTACTTCAAGTTGTATTCTTTATCCCAAAATTCGGGACATTTTTCATAACCTTCTTTTGAACAAATTGTCGTGGAAAAACCTATAAAAGTCATTTTAGGTTTTTGAGTATACGTAATTTTCATTTTTTATTCCTCTACTTTTTCTTTATTTAATTGCGTTGACTGCTCTTGCGTGTTATTGTTTTGCATTTCCGCGCCGTATTTGAAAACCAACGAAACGAGAATAAGCACTATGCCCGTCATTACGCTGAAATAATTATCGACGTTGCCCACGTCTTTTACTTTAATTATAACGGCGATTATTTCGACAAGAACTATCGCTATTAAAGGGATATAAATAAAGCGTATGCCGAGTTTTTTAAGCCTTTCCGCTCCGCCGAAATTAAACGGAGTGCCGTCCGATTGTTCGATTTTGAGATAATCACAAGTCAATCCGAAAAGTATAGCCTCGGCAGTCAATTTAAACGTTGCCGACAATAATTGGATAAATTTTTGCAATAAGTCCGTTCCGTCGGGGAAAATTTTAATAGGTTCGCCGAAAAGCGAAAATACCATACCGCCGCAGTATTGAGTCATTACGCACAGCGCGGTCACGCCCAACGCCGCCGCGCCGACTATGCACAAAATATACGCTACTTTCGACAAAATGCGAAATACGTTTAAAGTTTTTTGAATTGTTTGAAGTGTTTTCATAATTTTCGCCAAACAGAAATTTATCATACTTGATTTCCGCTTGGCTATCCTCCTTTAATTAAAAATTTTTATATCAATTATTTTTAACAAATAACGCTTTTAAAAAGTTTTGTATCTATAACAAAATTTCGTTTATTATTCAGATTGAAGTTTCTCCCAACGCTCTTTCGTCAAAATGTTCACATGCCCGACGCGCACTTCGCCAAGCAGCGGCACGGGGACGGCATTGCATGTATGATGATAAACAAAACCCACCTTTTCTTGTACTCTTTTTGATTTTGAATTGCCATCATAATATCCGCACCATACAACGTTTATTTTAAGGTCTTCAAATGCATGTCGAATAATTTCTTTCGCCGCTTCCGGCATATATCCTCTTCCCCAAAAAGGCTTACCGAGCCAATACCCCAATTCGCATTCGTCGGCGCGTGTCGTCATGTCGGTATGCCCGTTAAATTTCAGTCCGATAGCCCCGATGGCTTTACCGTTTTCTTTTTCGCATATAGCATAACTTTCTTCACGGTTAAACACGTTTTTTATCACGTCAAGGCTTTCTTCAATCGACTTATGTGGGGGCCAACCCGCAATCGGTCCCACATCGGAGTCTTTTGCGTATTCATACAAACTTTCCGCATCGCTCTCTTTCCAATTTCTCAATATTAATCTATCGGTTGTCAACATAAAAATTACTCCGTTTTTAAATTAAAACGCGCTTTTTATTCTGTTCCCCTTTAAAACTCAATAAAACCGCGCGTTATATTCAATTAAGTTTTGGTTTTTTGTTTATACAAAGTATTACTTAAGTTTATTCTTTTACGCCCGCAAGAGCGAGAAATTTTTTATCCGACTGTATCGCTTGCGTGACAAATTTGCCGTCTTTAAAAAGGGCGTAAGTGCTGACGGGCGCGGGAACGTTTTGCGCCGACGTTTTATCCGTAAAGTGTATAGTTTTAAACTGAATATTGTGTTCTTTCGCCACTTCTTCCACCCTCGACACCCAATAATAAGTAAACGGGCATTGGTCGGTATAATAAAGGACAAAACCTTTTTCGTTTATCTTGGGGTGCTTTGCGCACTCTTTAAATTTAGGCGGCTCGGCATCGGGAACAAGGGGTAAATACATCAAGTTTATGCCACATTCCGACGTATCCGCCACCGCAAAACCTTTATAATTTAAGTACTTCGGGTCAGACAAAAACTCGCGCTTTCTGCCCTCGGACGAGAGAATACAAACACCTTTTTTGCCTTGTTTTTCGGCGTCTTGTATGCACTTTTTTAAAAGGTCGTTTGAATATCCGTGACCTTTAAGCGACCCCGCTATCCACAAACAATCGATATAAATATATCCGTCGGCTTCAATGGGTATCCAAGCGTTTTCGGCGGGGATATATTCTATAAAACATTTGCCGCGTTGCTCGCTGCGATAAAAAACAAGTCCCTCGTCAAAACGGCTTTTAAGCCACTTTTTTTTTGCAACGCTTTGCTTGCCCGACATTGCGCAACAAATATGCTCTTTATCGACGTTGTTTTTGGTGATTTCTATATAATTCATTTCTCGTTTTCTCCTTTTTTTATGAAAAATACCGTTTTATCTTTCATTGAAATTTTTTTAACTTCAAAGCCGTAAGATAAAAGTTCCTTTTATACTGCAAAAAAGAATGGTCTATCGGAAAGCCGATAATTTGCTCGATTTTTTCAAAAGTCAAACTTGTTTCGCCCGTTTTTTGAACGTAAAGCCAAAGCGCGTCGTACTTACTCATGTCAATTTCTCCTTTTGTTTTAGCCGCCCTACACAACGACTAAACGTTATTTTTTTCATCTTGCGCCGCCGATATCGCGCCTTTATACGCTTGTTCTAAATGATTTTTTATAACTTCTTCGTCGTATTTCAGCGAATTGCAATTTTATATCGAAAGTTTTGTCTGAAAGCATGTAGGAAACAACGAGCGTATTTTTAAGCATTTTCAAGCGAAACTAATATTTTTTTAAAACAAAAAGTGCAAAACAACGCGTTTTTAACATAAATCGATAATATTTATCGCCGTATATTTCCGCTGTCGTTTTAAAACTTATTCGTTTAATTTTTGACAACTATATAAATGTTGTCTGGAAGAATCGTTCCGTTTTTCCACACTGTTTCAAACTCTTTGGTTTTTATCGCCCTATTGTATCGCTCGTCTAAAACATTGGCGTTTTTTTCAAGCGAGTCTACCATATAAATATTCTGCTCGTCATAACCGACGACGACGGCGTAATGCGTATCGTTTGAAATGCGTATAAAAACAATAATCGGCTGCCCCTCGATTAGCCGCTGTTTCAATGTTCCCACGTTTCCGTGATAGGCTTTTGCTCGATACCCGTGCCCTTTAAAAACGTTTACTATGCCGTTTGCGGAGACAAAGCCGAATTGCCTTTTAAATTCTATGTACAGTCCTTCTCCGTCAACCTCTTCGCCCAAGTTCCGCATGAGATAAGCGGAGGCATAAGCCGCGCATTTTCCGTCGGTTTGATAGTCTATACGGTTTTCTTTTGTTTCGCAAAAGAATTTCGGCGGATAATTAAAACCCGAGATTTTGTCTTTCGGCGGACTTAAATATGCAATAAAACCGACCGCCGATACGCAAAACGCCACTATTACAATAAGCGCAATTATTAAACCGATTTTTAATTTTCTGTTTTTTATTGTCATACTATGATATAATCGCTCCCTCTTTTATACGATTTTATCGAAATTTACCCGTTTTACGCAATACGTATACGGTAATGCCGTCATAAATTGCTTTTTATTTGCATTGCTCGTTTAATAAATTTTTCGACAAAGCGATTACTTTCCCCGTTTTGCAAAATGCGAAATCAATGCGAAAATGCCCATTCGCAGCATATATTTCTTGACGTTGTGCGTGTAATAATATCCTTCGCACACGAAAAACCACATTATCGGCGCAGTCAACCGCCCCACAATATGCAATATAATAGCCGTAGGCTCGGTAGGAAATCCGAGATAAATCAAGTCGCATACGTGGTCTATCGTCATTGCAAGAATGGCAATTAATTTTAAATGATTTGCATTTAATCCTTGCCGCAATTTCATTTTTATTACCCCTTATACGTCTTGAAAAACTGCATAACGTGCCGTTCGATTAAACCCATAACTTCATCTTCGCGCTCCGGTTCGCGATCGCATAAGTTGAGCCAAACCGATACGGGAAGACAAAACTGCGCCGCCATAATTTCGGGGTCGTCGTTTTTCAGTTTTCCTTGACTAATTAAAAAACGCATAAGTCCGGTAAAATAGTGCATGACGTTTGTGTAGTTTTGCTGTGTTTGCAATTTTTTAAGCGTAGGGTTTTGAAACTGCTCTATCGTCAACATTTTGCGCGACTTACTTATTTGCGGATCGTGCAGTATGTAGCGAATTTGTCCCAAAACCATTTGCAAAATCGCATTGGGTGTCAAATTTTGCTTATCTTTTATAAAATCGGGGTCATCCCAATTTGCCAGCGCAAAAATAGAACGTTTGTTGTACTCTTCAAAACTTTTTTGTACTAAAGCGTCGAGAATTTCTTGCTTACTTGTAAAATGACTGTAAAGCGAAGCCTTGCGAATACCCACCGCCTCGGCTATTTGCGAAACCGAGGTTGCCTCGTACCCTTGCGTTGAAAACAAGTCGAGCGCAACGTTTAAAATTTCTTGCTTTGTATTTCCTTTTTCCATGACGCGATCTCCAAGTGATTTATTGAGTATTCCCCACTCACAATATAAAAAGTTTTGTAAAAAAGCACACGTAGCGCATTTTCAAACAAAACCACTCTTTTTCAAACGTATAAGCGCAAAGATTTTCTGTTTTTGCAAATTCTACAAGACCTTAAAATCTTTTTGCGAACGATAAAAAATCGTTTTTTGTAGTTTATATTATACCTACCTACCGTTCGGTTGTCAAGTATCGTGACAAATTTTTTGCTTTGATAATTAAAAAACAGCAAAAATGTTTTATTTTTGCGTAAGTGCGCAAGGACTTGAAAAATTTTGGTTTCAGTCAAAAGATTTTCTTCTTATAGTTTACTATGATGCCGTTTTTCTGCCGACAATAAAAAGTTTCGCCAAAACTTGTTGCAAAAGATATCGATTAGGAGTATAATTAGATATTAAAAAAGACAATGAGGTTTTTTATGAAGAATTATGCTTTCATAAACGCAAACGTAATCACCGAAAATGCATCTGATGACGTTTTGAAAAACGCAACCGTCATCGTGAAAGACGGTTTAGTTGCCGCCGTCGGAACAGATATACCCGTCCCCGAAGGGACGAAAACCATAGACCTTAACGGCAAATATCTTATGCCAGGTCTTATCAATTTGCACGTTCATCTCCCCGGTTCGGGCATGCCTAAAGATACCAAAAAGCAAAATAAAAAAACCGTGCGTAAACTAATGGGTAATCCGCTCACGAAATACATTGTCTATAAACTTTGCGCGTCTTACGCAAAAGTCGACCTTATGTCGGGCGTAACCACCATACGAACCGTAGGCGGTTTGGACGATATCGACAGCAAAATTCGCGACGCTTCGGAAAAAGGCAAACTCGCTGCTCCGCGCGTTATCGCTTCTAATATGGCTGTGTCGGTCGAGGGCGGACATATGGCGGGACTGCTCGCATACGAAGCAAAAGACCCCGAAGACGGTCGCAACTACGTAAGAAAAATTGCTCAAACCAAACCCGACCTCATTAAACTTATGATAACGGGCGGCGTTTTAGACGCCGAAAAAGAGGGCGAACCGGGCGTTTTGAGAATGAGTCCGGAAATAGTTGACGCGTGCTGCGACGAGGCGCACAAACTCGGCTTTAAGGTGGCGGCGCACGTCGAAAGTCCTTTGGGCGTAAAAGTTGCGCTTAAAGGCGGTGTGGACACCATCGAACACGGCGCGGCTTTGGACGAAGAAGACGTCGAACTTTTCAAAGCGCATAAAGCGGCGCATATTTTGACCATATCCCCCACTATCCCGCTCTGCATGTTTGAGCCGGAGGTTTCGGGCGGCACTGAACTTCACCGCAAAAACGGCACGATAGTTTTTGAAGGCATGCTTGACTGCGCCAAAAAATGTTTGGCGGCTGGAGTGCCCGTCGGTCTCGGCACTGATACCGCTTGCCCGTTTGTCACTCATTACAACATGTGGCGAGAATTGGGCTATTTCGTCAAATATTTGGGCGTTACAAACGATTTCGCCTTAAAAACCGCCACTATAATCAACGCAAAAATTGCGGGTATAGACAATATCACGGGTAGCGTCGAAATAGGAAAATCGGCAGACTTTTTAATAACGTCCGAAAATCCGTTAAACGATATCTCTGCCCTTAGAAATCCCGCAACCGTCGTTTTAAGGGGCAAAATTTATCGCAACCCGAAAGTCAAAAAATTCGAGTACGTCGAAAACGAACTTGACAAATATCTTTAAAATAAAACTCCGCCAAAGCGGAGTTTTTTACATATGGCAAATATCATAAAAACCACGTAAAACGTAGAGTTTTTCTTTATAAAAAATCTTGCTCCCGACAATTTGAGAGCAAGATTTTTTTATGTCTTTAATTTGATTTTTTGGGGACTTTTACAGCAAACGCATTAAACTCGTCTATCTTTTTGAAAATATAAAACTTTTACTTTGTCTTGAGTGCCGACTATCCATGCAAGCAAGGTTTTGAAAACTTACGCCGTTATGCTTATCAAATACGGCTTTCAGTCATTAACAATTTATCGTTGCTAAATATATTCCCTAAAATCCCGAGTTTTTTGCATTTTACATTATTGACTTCTTTAATTTTTTCTTGCGTTTCGCTACGATTATAATAGTCACGACTACTCCCGCGATAACAACTACCGCGCCGACCAAAATCAAAGCGTATCCCCACATCGGCATATGAAACGCTACGCCGGGGATACAAACTATAAACGTTCCCGTTTTGTCGGTTTCGGCGACGACGTATCTTCCGTAACCGCTTGCGGAAAGTTTTGTCAAACTGCCGTTTTCGTCCATATAGTAAACTTCAGCTTTCGTGCGGTCAAAATAATCGTCCGCGCGGAACAACAATTCGACTTTGCCGCTCAAGGTCAAGACTTCGCCGTCTTCGCTTAAAAACTCAGCCGAATAAACTTCAAAATTATCGGCAATTTTTTTCATTGCAGAAGCCGCTTTTTTGTAATTTGACGAACCGTCGGTAACTTTTCCCGCAATAATTCCCGCCTTTTCGGGCAACACGTTATGCGTATCTTTAAATTTCACAATATCGTTCTCGCCCGTGATAGAGCGAACGGTCACGACATACTCCGAAAACGTATCGTTGCCGAGAGAAGTTTTGTATTGCGTGTTAATTGCCTTGTAGATTATTTTATACTCGCCGACTTTGTCAAGCGTGAGTTTTCCGCCCGAAACATCGACGGACTCGTCTCCGAAAACCGCAGTAATCACAACGGTACTGTCTTCGTTGCCTAAGTTTGCCGATGCTTTAGGAATCGGGAAAACCGTGCCGACTTTAAGTGAATATTCTGCCGCCGCTTTCGTAGAGATAACGGGAACGAACTCCGCGGGGCGTTCGCCCAAATCACGAACAGTATCGGAAGTTTTATTAGCCGACGAGAGGTTTAGCGTAGCGGTAAAATTCGTTTCGCGCGACATAGCGTTTATGTACGCCGAAAACGAAAGTTCGCTTTTTAAATTGTTTTCGGAAAGCGTATAGGTGTAATAAGTCCAACCGTTCTTTTTTTCGCTCGTTTTACCGACTTCCTTTCCTTCGAGGTTCAAATTCAAGTAGCCTATCGACGAACTGAACCCGAACGTCATATAATATTTGCCGCCGAATTTCTCCACGGTGACGGGGTTTGTAAAATTATCCGCACCCATCTTTAAATCGAGATTTACCGAAACGCTGTACGTTCCGTCGCCGCCGCTTATTAACTGCTCGCTTGCGGCATAAATAGAGGAAGTAGATTGAAACAATACGCAAAGGATAAGTGCAAATATCGCTATTTGCGCAGCAAAGATTTTTTTAAATTTTACCATACTTCATTTCCCTCGCTGTCAACAAACACCGCAACAAGAACGGTATCTTTAGTGAACTTATAAGTAGATAAGTCTATCACAGTCATGCTTTCATCGCCTTGAACGAACCAACCTTTAAACGTATAACCCGTTTTTGCAACGACCGTTCTGTTCGATTCAAGACCGTTTCCTTCTATAACGGAATCGTTCCTTATAACCGAAGCGGAATATGCCGTATTAATTGAATATTTTACGGTAAGCAATTTTTTGTATACTGCGTTAATCGTAAAATAATCGCTATCGTCGGATACTTCGTTTAAATAAATTTTCCCGTTTTTAACGGCATCGCCCAAGAAACCGCCCGTCCACCCCGCGAGAACACGTCCTACAGGCGCATAAACTTTATATACGGACAAGTCGATAATATAATAACCGCTTGAAGAATCCCTAAAATAATGTTTTATTCTATCGTCGTTTCCTTCCGATTTTGCAGTAACGGTAATACCGCTGTCCCATATTGCATACAACGTTACGTTTTGCGAATTGTACTTGCCGATAAAATCCGATATGCCGTTTTTAACTACGTCACGAGACGTTGCGTTTCTGTCTATATACTGCGTCCAACCGAATAAAATATCCTTTCCCTCAAATTCTTTTTCGTTAAGCGCGGTGATATTGTTGCTCAAATTGTACGTTACCGTTCTCTCTGTAAGTCCGTCGGTGAACAAATGATCATTATCAGTAACAAACGTAATCGTAACGTCGCAGTTGTCCGACAAAACGTTGACAACTTGTCCGAACGAATAAGACGTGCCGTTTAGCGAAAAACGGAAACCGACGTAAAACTCACCCGCCTCGTTAAACTTCAAAGAATACTCATATTCTCCTTTATTAAGCGTATAAGTTCTGTTTGCATAAAAACTGTTGTCGGTTTTACCGCCGATTCTGTGTTGAACGACTATATACGACGTTGCTATTTCATTGCCTTCGTTACTGTAAAGGCGCGGAATACTCATCGTATACAAAGTATTTGCAAAATACGAGTTATATTTAAGCATATCCGTGGTTTTTTCACCCGAAAATCCTACGCCGTAAATATAATTGCTGTTGAATTTATTTCCGAAATAAGAAAATTCAAGCGATACGGTAAACCAAGAATAATTTTCCATATAGTCTTTTATTTTTTTAATTACGGAATCTATATCGCCGTTTACTATATCGCGCGAAATTGTCGTGCTACGATTATTTTTATCCGCCAAAAATGCGGAAAATCCCGTCAAACTCATGCGATAAGGCGCGTCGCTGCCGATAATCATACTGAAAGATCTCGAAAGTTTTTCGTCGCAATTATCTTTAGTCAAATATATCGACTCACTTGCCTTTACGTCTTTTATTTTCCCGTATTCGTCGTATTTAACGTCGCCTTCGTCCATTATTTCGCCGTTATCGGACTCGATACGGTACGTTTCCTTTTGCGAAGCGACATATTTAAACCGAATAAATTTCGTTTCGCCATATACGTTTACAAGTTCGTAACACACATAAGTTTCATAAGCGGACGCCGTAAAATCTTTGTTTTGATGCCCGATATAAGTCAAAGAATAAACGCCGTTTATATTCGTGAAAATTCCGACGTGAAGAGGATTTATGCAAGACTCGTCATCATACCAATTATTTCTAAAACGCACGTTTTTTACGCCCGTCCACGAGTAAGTAAGTATCGGCAATTCCACCGACGAGCCTTCTTTATCTATCGTATCGGAAACGTATGCGTTATACTCTTCCGACCATTCCCAATTGTGATTTTCATCGGTAAATCTATAATCGGGCTCACTATTTTTAACGATTTCGACAATTGCCGTTTTTTCAATACCGTAATCATCTGTAGAAACGAACACTATTGCAAAATCCGAAGAAAAGGTAAAAGCCTTATTTACCGTGATTTCATTCGAGAAATCGATTTTATCGCCGTTTAAAGCAAAACCTTTGTATCGAACGGTCGAAAAATCGGTATCTTTGCATACTTTTTCGTGATAAATATCTTCAAGTCTGATAACGTCGCCTTGATTAAAAGTTTTGCCGAGTCTGAATTTCGACGATTCACGCATTCCGTTAGAGCCGAACGTCTGCACGGACATAGAATCGTAATATAATTCTTCACCGTTTTTTCTGCTTGTTTCGGCGTCATACCCGTAAATATTTGTCTGGATATCGAAATGCGCTATTTCATATCTTGCGTCGGCTACGTTTTTCGAGTTTGTTTCGTCGGTAGGTCTGAATGTTATTTTACTGTTATACACCTTTCTTGTGGAATACGGTGCGTTTGCGTCGGTTGCCGAATACCAGAAATTCATCATCTTCGTAGACAAGCCGTTTTTCAGCGTTT
The DNA here is from genome assembly GCA_934249265.1 of uncultured Clostridia bacterium. Taxonomy (GTDB): domain Bacteria; phylum Bacillota; class Clostridia; order Christensenellales; family Borkfalkiaceae; genus CAKQKQ01. The sequence goes on from CAKQKQ010000011.1 coordinate 14,803, forward strand.
CGTCATAAGTCAAGTTTTTATCGTTAAGGTCGGAATAGTTCCCCGGATAAAAACTGCCCGACGTTTCAAAAGAATAACTATCGTCCGAAAGTTCTTGATAATCTACGTTTTCATCGGAAAGTTTTATGATATGGTCGTAATCCATATACAGAATTTGCATTCCCGAACCCATACCGCCCGCGACTTCCATAAAGCCCGAAACGGAATACATAATCCCGAATTCCCTTTTAAAGTTTGTTCCGAGATCTATAATCGAATATATTTTATAGTTATCCGTATGAAATTCCACCGAATAATCGACATATTTCTTCGCATTGTAAGTTTCGGGATAATAACTCGATTCAACTTCTCCGTTAAAGCCCGTCGTATCAAGTTCGAAACAATATTGATTCGGCATAAACGACATCATTCTGTAAAATAGATTTTGATAATAAGGCTTTTCAAGTTTTCCAAGCGTAAATTGAACAAGTCCCGCATAAGGCGTGAACGGTTTAATCAATTTATACTTTCCGTTTTCCGCTTTAAGATAAGAAAAAACCGAATTGAAACCGTCGCCCATAGACGATTTGTTTGCTATCGTTTTGAAATAACTTCTTACGAGATAATAGCCGTCTTCAAGCGGAACGCTTGTGTCTACATAAGGCGTTTTAAAACCTATGATTCTTGTTATTTTAAATTCAACGGTATACGTTGTGGTCGTGCCGTATCTTTCCTCGTCGGAAAGTCCTTCCGCATTCCAATTTGTCGTTTCGATATCGAGATAGATAGGTACGGACAAGTCTATATCCGTTATGCGGATATATATCGTCTTCACCGTGTCAGAAAGCGAATTTACGCTTTCTTTTATATAAACGCTTGACGGATTTTTAAGGGCGTTTACCGTTACTTTATAAGAATCGGCAAGCGCGCCGTAAGGCTCTGGGTCAATGCAGTCGTATTCGATTTTAAGCAATAAATCGTTATCCGATTTTTCTATATATGTATTTTCAACCGAAATGTTTTCGGGAAATTTTTTATAACCGCCGTACTTGGCTGCGGTTTGTCCTTCTTTAATTGTATCTTCAAGAATTTCGGCTTCAAAATCTATATCGTACGTTCCGCTTATCGTCATGTCTTCTTTAATCCACTTTGCATAAAGCGTTACGTCGCTCATTGTCATAAGAAGCAAATTATCTTGATATTGCGTATGATATTCCTTATCAAAAAACCAACCGCCGAAAACATAGCCGACTTTCTGCGGCGAAGGTAAAACGGGGATGCTTTTTGCTGTGTATGTTAAATCTTCCAAAGGTTCGTCAAGCCCTTCGGAAGAAAAAGAGATTTTATATTCTTTATCGCCATACGCGTCTTTAATAACGTCTTGCGGCGTTTTTATATTACTTTCGGAACAAGCGAAAAGCGTGGTGAGACTTGCGGCGCACAATATAAATATAATAACTTTAAAAAATAACTTTTTCATTGCACCCTCTATAAAAGCGGAATCGTATACGCCCGCAAAATCGGGCGTATACGGATTTCCTTATAATTATTAAAGATATGTGTCTTCGTGATCCATAAGATCTTTCATAAACGTGTTTTCGGAATTTGCTCTACCCTCAAACCAACCTTCTTCAAAGAGCGAAGAATCTTGATTTTTAATCAAATCTTCATCCATCCAGATATCGAAGTCGATGTTGTTGTAAACAGCATAACGTGTTTCTTCCATATCGGTAAATGCGTTTCTGTGAATTTTAGAGAAGATACCGAAAGAAATATAGTTGAATCCGTTACCGAGATAATATACAGAACCTTCCATTACTTCAAAACGATAAACGTAATATCTATAAGCGGCAAACTGCGGAATGAGATCGGCATACAAACAACCGTAATTACGCTCGGAGAAGCCTATGCCCATGTGTCCCGCACCCGTGTAACCACCTGCGGTCGCAACGTACTGCACGTCGTATATCTTTACGGTCATATCGTTATTATTGTTGTCGGGCATAACCTTAGTCTTTGTGTTATCCACAAGTTTGATTATACCGTAAGCAGTTTCGTATCTGCCTTTTATGTAGTAATACTCGCCCAACTCAGACTCTTCAGTCAACTTTCTCGGATTATCCTCGTTACCCTCGGTTTCAGTTTCGGTAAAGCCGAAAATCGCCTTCGTTTTGAACGCATACGGCTCGATATTTTTCATGTTTGCAAGGGGCAACACGAACTTAATACCGCTATTTTTTATGTTTTCGTTTACGGTAATCGTTTCACCGTTTACAATGCAACCCGCATTTTCAAACGCTCTTGTCTTTACTTCTTCAAGATTGCCGTCCGAAATGATGAATTTCGTAAGGTTTGACGTGTTGGCGAACGCCCCCGCGCCGATACTTGTCACTTGCGAGCCGACGTAAACTTCAGAAATATAGTTGTTGTCCTTAAATGCATTGTCTGCGATAACGATTTTATACGTCTTTAACGTTTCATCGTCGAATTTAATGCAGATTCTGTATACGCCGCCTAAATCGAACGCCGTATCTTTATCGAATCCCGTTACGGTAATCGTTTTGATTTCGTCGTCTTTCGTATAAGTTATACCTGATACATTTTTCGTATAGGTTACTCTGAGATATAAGTTATGATCCAAAGTTCCGGGGGTGTAAGGCTTGCCGAGTTCGGTAATTTCATAAGAATAACTACCGTCGTTGATACCGATAGCCTCAAGAATTTCATCCATCGTTAAAGTTCCCGCCGATTTTTTACCCGTTATCGAATAAGTTTTCTTTGTGGAAGAATCTCTCGTATCTTCACCTACGATATGGATAATAACCGCTTTATCCCTTTTAATCGTGCCTATGCAAACGACCTTTTCGACCGCAGTGCCGTCATTTTCGGTAAGTTCGGTATAAGGCGTTTTATACTGCGTAAAGGCATATTCGCTGATTCCCTCGGGCATAGAAGTGACGTTCAAATAAATATATCCGAAATCGTTTGACGTAAGTCCGCTGAACACGGAATAAGAATCTATCGCCGATTTTTCATCGGGGGCTTGTACCCTTTGCATATCGGTAAGCATAGAACCCGTGTAATACGAAAGTTCATACGTTTCGTTGTTTTCGTCAGACGCATAAGAAATTGCCTTAAACGTGGACGGAAGAGAAATATATTTAATGTTTAAACCTTTAAACGCTCCGACAGATACCGCCTCAACTCCTTCCGCAACGGTAAGAGTTTCGTCGGCAACTTTGTCTTGATAAGTACAAACAAGCGTTTTATAAGTTACGCCGTCGATAGTACGATCTCTGAAAAGTTCGCCGCCCTCGTAATAATATTCGCTACCTTCCGCAAATTTGAGGTTGGACGGAACTGTAACGACCGTGTTGACGCTTGCGGGAACATTTATGGTAAACGGGAACGCGCTTACTCCTCTGTAATAACCGACCATTCCTTCCATATAATCGCCCCACAACGAGTCGATAATGATTTCAAGTCCTTCGGGAAGTTTAAGAGACTTAAGGTTTCTCATATTCCAGAACGATTTTTCAAGCACTTTAAGAGTTGCGGGCAATTTTACGCTTTCAAGTTTAGCGCAAGTTTGGAACTGATTTATATATTCAATTCCGTCCGCAAATGAAGCGTAAACCACTGAATCGCATTGATCAAGTCCTGCAACATACATTCCCGCCGAAATAGAGAAATCGGCAGTAACTACGTTGCAACCCTTTACGTCGCCGATAGTTACGTTTTTGGACAAGAAAGAAATTGCGGGGAATCTCTTGATATTCTGCCATTCTTCGGAATTTGAAGATTTATAATTGAAACCTACTACCGCATAGTCGTTTGCCGTACCTTCAATTTTTTGATATGCAAGATAAGGCGATTTCCACATAACTTGTATTGCCATATTTTTGGTAATTACAAGCGACGCGAAATCAACGACGTCTCCGTTTTCGTCCACATAAGACAAATCTTCTTTATCCATATAATAAGGAACGAAATCTTCATATTGCTTATCGGGGGCTTTCATCGTCGAGTTTATTCCGACTTGAACGTTCTTTAAAATTTCATAACCGTTGTCGAACGTAACCGTAGCGCAATAACGAGCGTAAAGGTTGTCCGTATCTTGTCCTACGTATTTCGTGCCGTATGCGGCGTCGATATACCAACCGTCGAACGTAAGGTCTTTACTTGCCGCGTCCTCCGTGTATTCTGTTGTCTTGCTCGAAAGATTTTCGAGTTTTATATCGGTAGCGGCTTCGCCGTTGACCGAAATATCGACGTGAATAGGCGCAAAGTACGCATATACCGTAAGATTTTCTTTTACTTCGGTATCTTTGGTAAACTCTGTACCTTCGTCGAAGGTCGAAGTTGTGTACCAACCGCGGAATTCATAAAATTCCTTTTCCGGATCGGCAGGCATGGTCACCTTACCGTTAACTACTTCTACCGTTTGCGTTTTACCTTCTACGTTAAACGTAACCGACAGATCCTTGCTTCCGCACGCAGTAAGCGCGCAGACACTGACAAGAAGCATCACAAGACACAATATAGCACCGATGACGTTCTTTCTGATTTTTGTCATAATTTAATGACCTCCTAAAAAAATTTTTAAATTGTATGTCAACTCGCTTTCGCGAGAAAAACATCTGATTAAATATCGTATCTCGCCAAAATCTCCGACGGAGACTGCGTGAGTACGAACAAATACGGAATAAGCGATATGCAAGTCATAAGCACCGCGCACACGGCAAAACTTGCCGCCGCAAGCCCTATAAAGCCCGCAAACGTTACGTTCATAATGGCGTATCTTACCGCAACGAGCGCAACCGTAACAGCCGAGAATATAAAGAAACTCAAAATGTTGTTAACGACCGCCGTGACGCACTCTTTAAACAAAAGATTACCTTTGTTGACGCCGATAGCACGGTAAATTCCGTACTCTTTACTGTTTTTAATACTATCCGACTTCTCGATGAAGAAATATATAATGAGAAGCAACACTATAACGAGAAGATAAATGTAAAGCCCGCTTGCCGCGTTTTGCTTTTCTTCTTCGTTTTCTTGTTTATACGCCGCGCCGACGTTTACTGCCGTTACGCCCAAATCTCTTAAATCGGATTTAAGCGAAGCGAGTTGCTCTGCACTTTCCGTCGTTATCTCGAAATAATACTGCGAACCAGTGGACGAAAGCGCGTCGAGGTTTGGCGATATGTAAACGAAAATATTGCGAAGAACGCTTTTGTTGACGTAAACTCGAATATCCGTGTCCATTACGTCGCGCGTGACTATAAACTGTTCAACGTAAACCTTACTGCCCGTTATCTGTATTGCGTAAGGCGTATTTTTCAAACGAGAATTCGTTTTGTTTACTTCAAAATCCGCTTGCGTGGTATCGGTCATCATTTTATAGAGCGAATTTCTGTTGATTTCCACTCTTACTTTGTCGTTTGCTATCTCTCCGTCGTACAGCAAAACTTCTGCAGTGAACGACGCCGAACCGTAAGTATCTTTAAAGAAAATCTCTTCCCAATCGGAAAACCCGATTTTGTTGTACACGCCGAGAAAGTTGACGTAATCTTCTTTGTTTAAATAAATAATCTTATCGTTGCCGCTCGTGATGCCCGTAATCGGATATTCGCCGTCAAAAGTCATAAGCGCGATCGCCTTATCCGTGTTTAATTCTTTCAAACGGAACTTTCTTTTGAGTTCTTCCGCCATTTTGCGAGAGACGATTACTTCGCCCTTTTGAGGAAGTCTGCCGTATTCCACGGTAATTTCGTCGCCTTCTTCGATCGCTTTGGGCGTATACTTCACTTCTATTCCCGAAAGGCTTGCAAGACCGCCGTACGAAAAACTGCCCGTTCGCATTTCCGTATCGAAGAAATCAATGCTTTTATAATGACTTTCGTCCGTTTTTCTGAGTACCGAATAAGAGTTAAGATTTGTATAAACGGTGTTCTTTCCGAGCGTTTTATTTTCGGTAACCGCCGAAAGTGCCTCGAACGCCGAGAATGAGAAAAACGTCATTACCACGGCGAGTGCGAGAATAAATATCTGCTTGAATACGTTGCCTATAGAGTACGCCTTTTCGCCGCTCGCGTTATTGCGCTTGAATATCGTCTTTAAGGTAAACAGTCTGCCGTTGCGCTTTGCCGTACTCTTTGTAAAAGTAGTCAAAACGCTGTGAGTTTCGACACCCTCTTTCACGTTGTCGTAGGTGGCGGGCGCAAGGTCGGTTTCTTCTATTTCGCCGTCTTCTACAAGTTCGCCGTCAACGATTTTAATATGACTGTCGGCGTACTTTTTGATGAGCGAAACCTCGTGCGTCACGATAACTACGAGTTGCGTTTTAGATATTTCTTTTAATATATCCATAACTTTCATCGTGTTTTCCGCGTCGAGGTTGCCCGTCGGCTCGTCGGCGAGAATAATGTCGCTGCCTTTTACTATTGCGCGGGCAATTGCGACTCTTTGTTGCTGTCCGCCCGAAAGCGCGTCGCCGAGTTTGTTTTTAAACCTTTGCATATCGACGAGTTTCAACGCCTCTTCAGTGCGGCGGGCGATTTCGTTTTCGTCCTTAAAACCCGCGATAATCATTTGATTTTTGAGGATTTCCGCTATCGTATAACCTTTTTCAAGATAATAGTTTTGGAATATAAATCCTATTTTTTCGTTTCTTATTTTATCGGTTTTGCCGCTTGTACATTCGCCGTCGATATAAACCTTTCCGCTGTCGGCTTTTTCAAGTCCGCCGATGATATTGAGAAGTGTCGTTTTGCCGCTACCCGATTTACCGAAAATGCACACAAGCCCTTTATCGGGAAGTTCAAACGAAACGCCTTTTAACACCTTGTTTGCATTGCGGGAGTGTCGGTTAAACGTTTTTACTATGTTTTCTACTTTGATTTTAGACATATTAACCTTTCGACCCCCTTCGGAGTGATTTTCTGATACTCTGTCCGTTTATCACGCGGTTAAAGCCTAATGCGACAAACTCGACAATGAGTAAAAGCATTATTTCTATAAAGAAGTAATTACCCGCCGAAATAAACGCTATTCCGCCACCGGGGATCACCGCCGCAATTAAACTTACGAGCGGTAAAAATATTATCGTCGGCAAAAATATAAGTGCCATTTGAATATAAAGCGAACGCGACGAAATTTTGCTTGAAATGCCGAGCGTTCTGTATACCGCAAAGTCGGTTTGGAAAACCTTTATGCTCCTACCGAAAATAACGGAAATAAGCGCGGCAAACAAAAGACAGACAGTAATTAGCGCAATATAGTAAATTACGTTCATCGCGTAAACGTCGCCCGCATTTTGGACGTATACTTTACTTGTGGAAAGCATACCCATCATTCCGTCGGGGAATTTTGCAAGAGCGTTTTTAGCCGTTTTGTCGTCGGCATAATACAATACCGACTGATTTGCGTCGGTTTGTTTGGTTTCAAAAATCGCGGCGTAGTCGTCGGGATTCATTTTGACGATAAGTTTTCCGCTCCTAATTTCGTCTTTTTCTTTATCGGACGCAACTTCGTAAGATTTATTCGATTTCACCGATAAAACAGCGGAATATTTAGTCGCTTGATAAGTATTTGAGTTTATAAGGTTTATTTTTCCGCTCTCTAAATTTTCGTCCTTTTCAAAGGCATACACAGTTACGACCGTTTCGCCGAGTTTCATCGTAGTATTTATAGCCTTGATTTTTATTCCGTTTTTTTCTGCGTCCGCATGGGATAAATAAAGAAAGACAGAACCCGAAGAAAGCGTCGTTTTTACGCTTATACTCTCTATTCCCGCATTTGCTTTTATAAAGGTTTCAATAATTGCGTTTTTATCTTTTTCGGCAGATTTCGGCAACACCAAAACCGCTTCGCCTTGCTTTAAGTTGTATTGATAAGGCGCGTATAAACATGTGACGCTATAAGCCGAAAGCATACCGCTTTTCTTTGGAATATTTACCGTAAATTCGGAAAAATTTTTATCTAAAAGATAAAAGCCCGCATTTGTTTTTCCCGCCGCCTCGTCGAGATCGGCGTTTGTAAGGTTGCCCTTTTCGCTTGAAACGATTACTTTTCCGTCAACGCCGACGTTATCGAGCGAATTTGTGACGGGTTTTATAAGCGAACTGCCGAATACCGACAACACGACAAACAACGTTACCGCGCAAACGAGCAACGCAAAACTCATCATTACCGTGAATTTAGGTCTGCTTTTGTAATTAAGAACGCCGATATGCAACGTGTCTTTAATATTTTTCTTTTTGCTTTGCTTTACTTCGGGAATTTCGACGTTTTTCGTTTCGGTAGGCTTTTCGATTACTTTATCTTCTTTTACCGAGCCGTCGAAAACGGTAACTCTTCTCGTTGCGTATTCCTCGAAAAATTCGGGATTGTGCGTAACGACTATGACGAGTTTGTCTTTGGAAACCTCTTTAAGTAGTTTTGCGATTTCTCTCGAAGATTTAACGTCCAAATTGCCCGTAGGCTCGTCCGCTAAAATAATCGGCGCGTCTTTTGCGAGCGCGCGGGCTATTACGGTACGCTGTTTTTCACCGCCCGAAAGTTTACTGCCGCGCTGGTTGATTTGTTTTAAAAGCCCTACTTTTTCGATGAGTTCTTTCGCCTTTTCGCGGCGGACCTTTTTATCGTCGAAACGAAGTAAAGCAAGTTCGACGTTTTCAAGCACGGTAAGGTTTTCTATGATATTGAAATCTTGAAAAACGGTGGCGATATACTTTTCGCGGTACTTTTCCCACTCTGCCGCGCCGTAGTGCGACGTTTCTTCGCCGTTTATATACAACTCGCCCTCTTCGTAACTGTCGTTTGCGCCTATAACGTTTAAAAGCGTAGACTTGCCGCTTCCGCTTTCGCCCTCGATAGTCACAAACTCGTTATAGTCGAAATCGAGATTAATTCCGCGTATACCGATAGTCAGAATATCGTTGCTGTCATATATTTTTCCTATATTTTTTAAGTTTAACAGCAATGTTTTTTGCTCCTTGTTATAATACTTTCTTATGTTGCTTTATTGGTTAGCCTTGGCTAACCAATTGATTTTTTATAACCGGTATTTTTCAACCGGCTTTTATTTTGATATAATTTGATAATCCGAAAAATAGTTTTCCGTTTGTTTGATTATATTTACAAGTTAGTCCTTGCTAACGACATGCATATTATATCATCGGGTTTTTTGCATGTCAAACAAAGTATACGGCTTTTGTTAAAATTAGCATTGACTAATTTTTTACGCATTTACCGATGTCCGCAAAAAACTCGTTAACAAGCCCTTTTTGTCCTATTTTATAGGTTTTTCCGCCTTTTATCCACACTGCTTGGTCGCATAACGCCGCCGCGCAACGCTTGTCGTGCGTGACAGTAATCATCGTGTTGTGCGTATTGTCATGGATACTATTCAGCACTTCAACCATTTCGCACAAACCTTTGTAGTCTTGCCCTACCGTAGGCTCGTCTAAAATAAGCACTTCGGGCTGAGTAGCGACCACCGCCGCAATGGAAACTCTGCGTTTTTGCCCTTCCGAAAGCGACTGCGGATGACGAGCGTATAAATGCTTTATGCCGAATTTTTCGGCTATTTCGTCGGCGTATTCGTCGGATTTTGCACCGAACTTAATCTCTTTTTCCACAGTAGGCATAAACAATTGATAGTCGGGATTTTGATAAACCACGCCCACTTTTTTATACCATTTTTTACTCTGCTTGTTATTTTGCCCGAATTTGTCGTCAAGATTTTGCAAAATTACGCCGCGCGTAGGTTTTTCAAGGCGTGAAATAAGTCTTAAAAGGGTCGTTTTGCCGCAACCGTTTTCACCTAAAAGCACCATGCGCGAACCTTTTAATATATCAAACGTAACGCCCTTTAATATGTCGCGCTCTTTTACCGAAAAAGCAACGTCCGTGAGAGAAAACACGGGCAAAGTTCCGTCAAACTTTAAGCACGCATCTTTTATTTCGATAGACTGCTCTTTAAGGTAATTTTCTCTGTCTGTTATTTCTTTTACGCTTTTATTTCCGACGTGGAAAACCTTATCCACAAACGGCAACACCATATCGAGCCTATGCTCGATTACTATTATACAATAACCCGACTTTGCAAGCGTTTTCAACGTGGACATAAGCATTTCCGCGCCAGCCGTGTCGAGATTTGCAAGCGGTTCGTCGAGTATTACTATCTTCTGCCCCATCGCAAGCGTGGAAGCGGTAATAAGCCTTTGTTTTTGCCCGCCCGAAAGTTTGCGGCTTTGCCATGATTTATCCAAATTCATCAACTTGCAAACCGTGTCTATTTGTTTACTTATTTTTTCGGGAGAAAACGCAAGGTTTTCGCAACCGAAAGCAATTTCGTCCTCTACCGTTTTTTGTATAATCTGCTCGTCGGCGTTTTGTAAAACCACGCCGACTTTGCGACACACTTCGCCGAGGCGTTTGCCTTTTATATCTTCGCCGTTTATAAGCACTTCGCCGTTTAGTTTTCCGTCGGTGATATTGGGAATAATGCCGCTTATGATATACAAAAGCGTGCTTTTACCCTCTCCAGAGTGACCCGAAATAAGGTTTACTTCGCCAAAGTTAAGCGCGATATTTACGTTTTCGAGTATATTAACTTTCCCGTCATAGGAAAAATTTACGTTTTTAAGTTGTATCGCGTTCATAATACCACCGTACAAACCGCGCCAGCGGCAAGCCCTAAAATAAACAGCACGTCGGATAGACAAACAATTTCTTTTTTATAAATAGTATAAGGCGTTTTTTCAAGCGAAAATCCGCGCGTTTCCACCGAAAGCGACAGCGTGTCGGAAATGTTGACAAGTCGCATTACAAACGGCACTAAAAACGCACGATAAAAAATCTTTGGGTTAAACACGCTGCCCGCGCCGCGCGTTTTCATCGCCTCTCTTACTCTTTTTATCTCTGCGACGAGTACGGGGGGAAAAGAAGTCGTGATAAGCATACCCAGAGTAACGCCCCTCGGCATTTTAAGCGAGGATAGATTTCTCGTCATATCGGCAGGCTCTACGCTCATACCAAGCGCGGCAGCAAGAAATATTGTCCCGAATCGGTTTGCCATAGCAAGCGCGGCGAGCGCGTTTTTACCGTATGCGAAATACGCTATTGACGAAAGCAATCCACCTACCACGATAAATACCGGCAATATTTTTAAACAAGTCTTTCTGCAACCGAACAGCATAAACCACAAAAAACAACCCGCCAAAAAGTACAAGCATTTTATGCTTTTTGCCATGTATAGTCCGAATATAATTAAAAACAAACTCGCCAAAAATACGAATATAGGATATAATTTCTTTTTAAAAGTCCAAAATCTCATTTTTTAAGCACTCCGGCTTTTTTAAGTTCTCTCGCCACTACCATGCCTATTACCGAACCAATAAAGCAAATGGCGATTACCGCTATAGAAACGCCTATTACGACGCCGGGATTTGCGCCACCGATAAACATTTTTACCGCCGCGCCCTCTTCACCCGTAACAGTGTAATTGACGTTGTAATAAAGATACAAAAGCGGCAAAGTGAGCGGCATATAAAGAGTACCGGCAAACACACACGCCCAATCGTTTTTATACCCGCGAAATATTATAAGCGTAAGAATTTCTACTACAAGCGCGCATACGACAATAAGAGCCATAGGCGTAAACATCATCACCAAAAATACCGATATAAATATCGACTGTAATAAAAGCGCGCCCGGTTTTCTCACTTTCATCATTCCTATTACGGGAAAAACGGAAAACTGAAATCCAAGCCCCAACTGCATTATTCCGAATACCGAAACGTTTATCAAATACGGCATAATCGCGCCCGTAATAAGCGTGCAAGCCGTGATTATCGCGAGAAACACAATATCTTTAATTTTGTATTTCTTGAATATCTTTTTGTCGTTTTCCTCTTCTGCCGTTTTTACTTCCTTTTGCGCGGTTTTGGGCTCATTAGCAGAATTTTCTTCCTCTGCGTTTGCAATAAGAGCCGATGCCGCTTCTTCTATATCATAGTTTTTCTTTTGTTCGTCCACTTTACTCTTCCTCCGTCATAACGCCGTTTTCCACTTTATAAATTCTGTCGGCGATCGCCATTGTAGATTCTCTGTGTGAAACGAGAATAATACTCTTTTTGTTTTTTTGCTCTTTAAGAGCCTTTAAAATGATACCTTCGTTGATACTGTCTACGTTGCTCGTAGGCTCGTCGAGAAGTATAAGTTCGCTACCTCTCAAAAATGCGCGCGCCAAGCCTATACGCTGTTTTTCGCCCGCGGAAAGGTTATCCCCAAGCGCGCCGACTTGCGTTTTATATCCGTCGGGGAGCGTCATTATAAAGTCGTGTACCGAAGCCATTTTGCAAGCGTTTTCGATTTCTTCTTGCGTTGCGTCGGGCTTTGCTATACGCAAATTGTCCTCTATCGTTTCTTCAAACAAATAAGTACTTTGCGAGACCATCGTCACGTTTTTAAGCAGCGAATTTGTGTTGATTTTGTCTATATCCGTATTGTCGTAGTTTATTTCGCCGCCGCTTCTCGACCAAAATCTCAAAAGAAGTTTTAAAAACGTTGACTTGCCGCAACCGCTTTCGCCAACGATGCCGATAATTTCGCCTTTTTCGGCGTGCATTTTGATATCTTTAAGCACCTCCGTCTGTCCGTCGTAACTGAACGAAAGGTCTTTTACGTCAAGATTTTTATAATCGAAATCTTTGCCGTTTTTCACTTCTTCTACGGCGGGTTTTTCGGCAAGAAGATTAAGCACTCTGTCGCCGCTTGCAAACGTTTGCGTAAGGTTACCCGGGAGCGAACCTACCGCAATTACAGGACCGAACGACGAGAACACCGTTACCATACCGATAATCATTTTGCCTAAGGAAAGCATATCTTTTTTGACGAGCAAAATTCCGACCGCAAGAGTGATAAGCACGAACACCGACACCGTAAGTTCTATCGCCGAACCCGCGCGGGTGATGTTGTGTTTCATTTTTTTAGTTTCTTTAAGCAGTCCGTCCGAACGCTTGTTTACTTCCTTTTCTCTCTCTTCGCCGGCATTGTTTAAAACAATGTCCTTGATACCCTTGATACTGTCAAGGAAGTACGCCGAGAACGAAGCAAATTCCGCGCGATATTTTACGCCGCTCTCTTTAAGTCTATCCGACGAAATGAGCGGAACGACGATACCGATAAAAAGGAAACCTACAAGAGCCACAAGCGCGAGATACCAACTCGAGACAAACCCCACGAACAGAAACACCGCCGTAGATACAAGCACGGCAATGCAAATGGGCGAAATTGTGTGTGCATAAAAAACTTCAAGCGTTTCGATATCCGAAGTTATCATTGCGATGATACTGCCCTTTTGTTTGCTTTCGAGTTTTGCGGGACAAAGGACGCGCAACGCGCCGAAGATTTTATCTCTTAAAACCGCCAAAAGCCTAAATGCGATATAGTGGTTGGAATACTGCTCGAAATAACGAAGTATGCCGCGGAGAACGCCGCAACCTATCGTAAGACCGATAATCCACCCGTAAGAAAGCGCAATTGCTTCTCCGAGTGCCTTTGCCACGCCTACCGCGCCGAATACAGTTACGCCCATTGCGCAGACAAAACCTACGCTGCCGTTTATAACGGCTAAAACCATTATGTAAGACAAACTGCCGAGAAGAAGTATTAAACTCGCCATAATTTTTGCGCCGCTTCTTCTCAAAGCCTTTTTACTTTTAACTTGCGTACTCATTTAGTCACCTCCGCATAAGCCTGTTCAAGCGTTTTTTGCGCGGTGTATAGATGCGCATAACCTTGTTTCGCCGCCATAAGTTTTTCGTGCGAACCGCTCTCTTTAATTTCGCCCTCTTCCATATAATATATATTGTCCGCGGGAACTACGTTGGCAAGGCGGTGAGAAATCACGATAACGCTTCTATTTTTAGAAATCGCCTTGATATTCTTCATAATAATGGCTTCGCTGTCGATATCGATATTGCTCGTTGCCTCGTCGAAAACGTAAATGTCTTTATCCGATACGAGCGCGATCGCAAGCGCAAGACGTTGTTTTTGACCGCCAGAAATGTTGTTTGCGTCCTCGGTGATTACTTTATCCAAACCGCCGTTTTCTTCGATAAACTCTTTAAGATTTACCTTTTCGAGCGCGGCAAAAATTTCTTTGTCCGAAACGTTTTCTTTCGCCATTTTAAAGTTATCTCTTACGCTTTCGTTGAAGATATAGGTGTTGTAACTTACCGCCGAAAGGTGCGAATACCAATTATCGCGGGAAAGTTTTTCAAGTTGTTTGCCGCCGACGGTCACTTCGCCTTTTTGCGGACGGAACGCTCCGACAAGCATATTGACAACCGTGGATTTGCCGCAACCGCTTTCGCCCACAATAGCCGTCATTCCCTTTTCGGGAAAAGTCATATTTACGTTTTTCAAAACGTCGCGTTTATTATCGTAAGAAAACGTAACGTTTTCAAGTTTAATTTCTTTGCCGTCAACGTTTTCCGTTCCCCACTCGGGGTCGGGAGTATTTAAAAGAGAAATTATCTTTTTACCCGCGCTTGCGCCGTTCATGGCAACGTGGAACGCCGAGCCGAATGCGCGAAGGGGCAAGAAAAATTCAACCGCAACAAGGCACAAGAACAACGCCGCAATAGGGTTAAGCCCCCAAAACGCCGCGCCGCTGATCGCAAGCGCGATACCTACTCCCGCGCCGCCGTATGCGACCAAGTCCATTATCGTGGTGCTTGCAAGTTGCATTACAAGCACTTTCATCGTGATTACCCTAAACTCTTCTGCGCTTTCGTTTATTTTAACGTGTTGCGCCGCGTCCGCTTGAAAGATTTTAAGTTCTTTAAGTCCTTGCACGCTGTCAAGGAATTTGTCGCCCATCGAAGTGTATTTGCCCCAATATTTTGCAAAAATCTTCTTCGCGTACTTACTTACCGCTACGATGGACACGGGGATAAGCGGCACGCAAGCGATTAAAACGAGAGCCGTTCGCCAATCTATCCATACGCATATCAAGAACAGTATCACGGGCGCAATCATCGCAAAAAAGAACTGCGGAAGATATGACGAATAATAAAGGTCGAGTTGCTCTACTCCTTCGACCGAAACTTGGGTCAAACCCGCCATACTCATTCCGTCGGTGGTCTTTACTCCGAGTTTTACGATTTTGTTGTATACTTTTTCGCGCAAATCCTTTTTTACGCTTCTGCCGAGTTTGTCCTTTATATCGCCAGTAGCGCGCGAACAGATATATCTCACGATGATGCCGATAGCCGCGCCGATAAACGGATAAACGAATTTTACGGCTTGGGCGTTCTCGGTCAAAAGATACACGGCATAACAAACGCTTCCGGTAATCGCAACGTTTGCGATTAAACCTATCGCTTGTAATAATACGGCGATAAATATGTATTTTTTATTTCCGCCGATAAGTTTAAATAGTTCTTTATCTATCATTTGTTTGCTCCTTGGCTTAATTTTGGGTATTTGCCGAAACGTCTTTTTCTACGCCGTCGGTTTGTTGCCGTTTTGCTTGTTTTTTATGTTTTATCATAGCCGCAACATGCGACATGGCAAATATCGGGTGAGAAAACAGCATACGAGGACCGGAATATTTCATTACTTCTTTCATTTCGGCGCGATATTCGGGCTTGTAACAATGAATTTTGCAGTAAGAACAAAAACCTTTGTCCTTTTTAAACGGGCATTTTTCAAGTCTTAACGCCGCGTAATTTGCAAGTTCTTGGCACTTTAAACACAGTTCTTTACCCTTTATGCCCTCGACTTTTCTCTCTTTTTTGTGATTCCCCCTACAATACATATTTATCATTACGGGAATCAATTTCTTTTCGGTATTCCAATGTTTATACTCTCGGCTCATGATGCGCACCCGCCATTCCCGACTTTATAAAGTTTGCAACGCCGTTGCGGGTTGCGTCGGAAAATGCGCAAGTCGCGTTCAATGCGTCGTCATACGCTTGACTTTTTGAAGTCCCGCAATGCAATGACAAATGCGCCGATATAAAGCGTATAATCGTCATATACTCGTTTAAAATTTCTTTTCCGCGGTCCGTCAAAACGATTTTTCTCTCATTCTTCTCGATAAATCCTTTATCGCGCAACCTTTCGATGGCATTGTACGTGCTTACTTTTGAAACCTTAAGTTTATTCGCCACGTCGGTTTGCTTTACGATTTCCAACTCTTCCGCAAGTTCGTTTGCCGCTATCAAATACCTTAATTCCGATGCACTCATAATAATTCTCCGTTTTACAATGTTTTATGATTTTGCAATTTGTTAGCCTTGGCTAACTAATGTATAAAAATAAACGCGCACGTCTTTATTTTATTTTGGTTAGCGTAGGCTAACTTGTGCGCAAAAAATATCGGCTTTTCCTTAAAGCCATATACTATTATATTCATAAAAACAAAAATGTCAAATAAAAGTTAGCGATAGACTAAAAATTTTTTTTATTTTATCACAATTTGTAGCCTTTAAATATTTAAATTGATATTTTTTAGTGTAAAATATAAAAGCCCGAACAGATGCTCTTATGCTAGGGTTTATTTATATTCAAACTCTGTATTTTTGATATATAAGCGACCTATCTATCCGTATTTTCGGTATATAAACAACCTATCTACATAGTCCTACCGATAACTGTGTCGTATATAAAAATGACGTTCCTAAACTAAAACAAGAAAAACAAAACGGTAAAGACTTCTTCTCCGTCTTCGATAAAATGTGCGAAGTTGCAGTTCCGTTTTAACGACAAAAAAAGAGTAGCGAAACACTACTCTTTTCTTTTTGGCTCCCCCAGTAGGGTTTGAACCTACGACCCTCCGGTTAACAGCCGGATGCTCTACCGCTGAGCTATAGAGGAATTTAATGCGGCAACTCCATCGTCTTCCAACCCGTGTCCGGGTAAGTACCGTCAGCGCAATCGGGCTTAACTTCTGTGTTC
>CAKQKQ010000012.1 GCA_934249265.1 uncultured Clostridia bacterium
CGGCTACCGCGGTAGGAACTACCGAAGAGACCAATCCCGCACTCGAAATATATTTAAACGGCGCGGCTTACGCTCCGTCTCTTTCGCAAAGCCAACAAGGAACTACCGGAACTCTTGCAAACGTTTTGGTTTTGCAAGTAACCGCCACGTCGACTTTGCAATTATACAACCCCACGGCTTTGGCTTACACTCTCAATAACCTTAATCTCACAATAGAAAAAATCAATACCACCGGCACGACGAATACAACCACTACTACTCCCGTCAACACAACTACGCTGGTGTACTATTGATAAGAAAAAACGACCGTAAATAAGTGATATCAAAAACAATAACAGCATTTTAGCAATGCCGTTCTCCTTTAAATCGTTTGTTTGTACCTTACGTTAAATAATCTACCTTTTCAATTAACCTTCTAAAAATTTTACCTTTAAAAAACGAGACTCGAAAAACTTTTTTCGAGTCTTTTTTTGTTTGATTTTTCTTAAATCTGCCAATTTTACAGCATACGTTGCGCGTAAAACGGTATTTTTCACGCTAAACTAAAAATACCTATCACTTCGTGTATAACGGTATTTTTATCTGCGCTAATTAAAATTTATGCTAAACTAAAAATCATCATTGCGGGGTTGTGGTCGGAATATTTAAAATCGGTATCTATGTTTTTGCACAAATTCACCACTATGTTGTCCGAAACGATAAACCCGTCGATAACCACGCTGTAATTCACGCCCTTTTTATAAGGCATATCGGTACTTCTGCAAGTGGGGGCGTTGAGCGATGCGACAAACTTAAATCCGTCTTCAAGGTTTTCGTCGGTAAGGCGATAAACCCACTCGGGAATTTTTTGTTCGCTCGCAAAATAAGTGAGACTATCCTTTCCTTCTTCGGCGTAAGCGGACGCTATGTCGTGATTAAAGTCACCGCCGCAAACGACGTAATTGCCCTTGTCTCTTTCTTCTTTAAGCACCGCATTTAACATTTTTAATTGCTTTTGCCTAATTTTGCCGCCCTTGTCATAAGCCGACAAATGCACGTTGATAAGCACCAACTGTTTGCCGCTTCTCACGCCGTCGAGATTAAGTCTCGACACCACGAAACACCTATCGTAATCGAAAAATTTTGCGGGAAAACTGTTGTCTACGGGGAAAGACCTACGTACCGAAGAAAAAATATCGAATTTTGAATACGTAAGTATGCCGGAATTACTTTTGCCGTGCGGGTTTGTAATGGGATAAAATAAATAAGCCGAGTGGAAATTTTCGGCAAAACTGTAAGTGCAATCGGGCAACGCCGAAGTAATCATATTTACTTGGTTGACTTTTCTCGCCCTATGCGATTTTGTGTCCACTTCTTGCATAAACACGAAATCGGGGTTTTCCTCTAATACCGTCGAAATTGCGCCGTTTGTGTTGTTTATAACCGTTTGCTTGTCTTTCGCTCTCGAATCTTTACCCACAACTTTAGTTCCGTCGTTCATCGTTCCTTCGTCCATAAAAAACGAAAAATCTTGCGCGTATGCGCCGAAACCTATATTGTAAGTCATTATTTTAAACATATCTCTATTGACCGCAACAGAGTCTTCTCCGCTGTGAATGTTGAGGTTTTTATTGTCCTTAATTCTGCTGTATTGACACACTACGTACAATACGTATGCTCCAATAATGACAATAAACACTAAAAACAAGCATAAAATAACCTTTAAAATTTTTTTAACCGCTTTCATATTTTTTCCTTTGTATAATTACTTTTTACTCTTTGATTTAGAAGTGTTCAATTAAATAACCACGCCGCTCAAACACCGCTATTTAAACACGCCGTCGCGCAAATACCGACATTTAAACACGCTGTCGCGCAAACGTGCCGCCACCCATACGCGATACTATAATAAACGCACTAACGCATAAACGCTGTCGTTTAAACATAATACTATGCGCCGTCGCAAAATGCTCTACCGTTTAAAATACAAGAAGTTGGAAACTTGTTTAAGGGCAAATCTCCAACTTCGATTACTTTTTGTTTTCGCAAATTACAATACGGAAGTTTCGCTCAAAAACACGCTCGGTGTTTTTCAAGTCAACTCGCTTGCAGTCGTTTGCAACTTACTGTATTATAATATGTCGATATTTTTCTTGAATATTCTTCTAAAGTCTTGTTCGGCAGTCATTGCGTCTTTAATTTCAAGCGTTGCGTCGCCGTTAAGTTCGGTTTTCATAATTACCGAATCGCCGAGCACGTCGCAATTAAGACCGATTACCGAGCCGGACATGCTTCTGTCAAGACTTTCGGCAATGCGGAGCATAATTCCCAACTTCCTTATTGCGTCAACGTCCTCTTCACTGACGTAACCTTTATATCTTGCAATATCGCTCAAACTAACGTCGTCGTTTTTGTGTACCGACACGACAAGCGCAGCCATAACGAGTTCTCTGTGCGTAATGCCGTACAAATTGCTGTTTAAAATGATATAACTCGAGTGCTTTTCATAGTCATAATACTTAATTTTCGCGCCCGCGTCGTGCATTGTAGCCGCAACTTTAAGAATTTTGAGATATTGTCTGGGGAATTTGTGCAACACGCGCAACTGTTTGAAAAGTTGAACGGAAAGGTTGACAACGTGGTCAACGTGAGCCGAATTGCAACCGTAATACTTTACGTGGGTGCTTAAACTGTAATTAAGCACGTCCGAAATTGGCTTTTCTTGAGTGGTGGGTACTGCGTAATTAAACATAATACCCTCTCTCAAGCCGTTTGCCGAAATAACGATGTTTTCAAAGTTGCAATACTTGACAAACGCATTGATTACCGCAAGCGCGCTGGGCAAAATGTCCGCTCTGGACTGATTTATCCCCTTAATCCTCTTCTTTTTGTCGAGGTCAAGCACCTTTATCGTGTCGTATATGTTTGTAAAGTCTTCAACGGGAATATTCGTGTTGTGAATAACCGTAAGAGGACTTTTCTTTACCATTTTATAAAGTTTGCAAAGACTTCTAAACGAACCGCCCACGCCGATAATTTGAGTTTCGGGGTTCATTTCCTTTATCCAAGGAATTTGGTTGAGTTGTTCGGTGAAGAATTCTTCTATTTTAGCCGCTTGCTCTTCGGGCTTTAAGCCGTCGTTTGCAAAAAGTTCGGTAAGGCTGACCGCGCCGAACGGAAGAGTCGCATAGTTAAGGAGATTTCTCCTGTTGTAATACACGATTTTGGTACTGCCGCCGCCGATTTCCAAAATGACGCCCTTCGGCACGTCCATCGTGTTGATTACGCCTCTATAAACAAGCATAGCCTCTTCGTCTGCTTCCAAAACTTTAAGTTTTATACCGCAAGTCGTGGCAACCTCTTCCAAGAAACTCCTTTGGTTTTTGGCGCGCCTTACCGCTGCGGTAGCGACCGCGATTATCCTTTCGATACAATACGCGTCGCAAAGTTTTCTAAACATTTTTAAAGTTTTTAAGGTCTCTGCTATTCTTTGCGGTTTCAAAAACCCGTCTCTCTCCATGTCTTGACCGAGTCTGACGCTCTCTTTAAGTTGGTCGATTACGACAAAATGTCCGTCGCCGAGTATTTCGACGATTACAAGTCTTGCAGAGTTTGACCCTAAATCGATAATCCCTATCTTTTCCAATTTGTATAACCTCTGTAATTTATTTAAAATATCCTATTTTATATTCACATTATATTTTACGATATATATTGTATCATACAAATTTTTATTTTTCAATAGCAAATTTAAAATTTGTGCAATTTTTTTTAATGTTTCGATTATTGGCGATTATACAGTATATTGAGCGTTGTCACCACTGCACAGCACTATATATTTTGTAGGTTTTTTCTACGATTTTAATCGAAAATCAGCCTTAACACACTAAAATTTTACCGATATTCCCCGCTAAATTTACATTAAATTTAATCTAAACCGAATATACAAATTGCACAAACAAAATTTCATCAGCCGCGCAGTTTGCCCGTTTTTAATTGTTTTTATTTTTATTCCCCTCAATTTTGCCGCCGTTTTTACCGTCTTTGATTTTGTCCAAGATTTTTTGACCGAAACAGCAAAACACCGAAAGCAAAACCAAAAATCCGCCGAATATCCTCTTTAAAACCTTTCCTTTGATAAGCGTAGATAAAAAACTGCCGCCCACACCCGTGACTATCGACGATAAAATAATAATCCACAGTCCGTCAAATCTAACGAGTTTGTTTTTTATGTGTATTATAAGCGAACAAATCGCCATAGGTATAAAAGCAAGCAAATTCGCGCCTTGCGCCGCATGTTGATTTAACGAACAAAACGCCGTAAGCATGGGTATCGCGATAGTGCCGCCGCCCATACCCATGCCGCCGATTATTCCGCTTGCAAACCCCACTAAAAGTATTTTTATATATTTCCACATTTTATTTTCTCTCCCTATATTTTTACTCGTTTAAATTTATTTGCATCGAACCTTATATTTAACCCTATATTTAGCCTTGTATCGAGCAACCGATAAGTAGCGGCATTTTGTTTTATTGTATATCGTAAAAACGGTTATTTTTTAAGCATCTTTGCCGTTTTATTTTTACAATTTTACGCAAAAATTGCCCGTTTTACGCAATACGTTGCGCTTAAACGCGTCATTTTGCCGTTTTTACTCGCCGCCGACTTATATGAAATTTTCCGCATATAAAAACACAAATTTCCACATATAAAACTTTACTTTAACTACCCTATGTAATCTGCCGCCTAATCAAATCGCCGTCATTTATATATTGTAATTATAATTTTACGTTTGCTTACGCAAATCGAAAGGTAAATTAAAAATTTCCCTTGCAAGCAAGTTTACAATTTCTTATATTATTATTATGAAAAACTTACTCGTACGAAAAACTTTCCCTATCGACATATTCAAACACTGCCACTTTAAAATCCAAAACTTGCGCCAAACAACACCTCCGACACCTTCCACAAGAACGTTTTAATCAAAAAAACAGCATTTTTATACCCGCCACAGCCATTACGACCGAAAAAATAATAGTGATTAATTTAGTTTTAATCTTATTTAATAGTTTTGCGCCCAATATTCCGCCCGCAAGCACGCCTACGCTTAATACGGCGGCGACGATCCAATTTATTTTTCCTTTAAAAATATATACGCAAGAACTGATTATCGTCACGGGCAAAATCACCGCAAGAGCCGTCGCATGCGATTGTTTTACCGGAAATGACAGCAAATACGAAAGCATAGGCACGACCACCATGCCGCCGCCACCGCCGAAAAATCCGTTTATAAGTCCCGTCAAACACCCGCTTAAAATCAGCCATAAAGTCTTATTTTTATTATTCATAACAATAAGTATTACCAAATTAAATAAAAATATATAATATTTAAAATATTTTACGGTGAAATTTGCAAAATATTATTGCATTTGCTTGCGAAATATAGTATAATAAGTGAAGTATCTTATACGAATAAAATTTTATGAAAGGTGTTTTATGTACAATTTTAAGAAGAAGTATAGTTCAAAAACCTTACTTACAATCATTATTGTCATGACTCTCTCTTTCGTTATGCTTTTCACAACTGCTTGCGGCAATAACAATGGCAGTTCAAGCGACAGCGAAAGTGACAGCAGTACGGCATTCCCTACTGACTATCAGACAATTACCAACGGTGACTTTGAGTTTAACACTCAAAATTACAAATATACGAATTTCCCCGTTAATTCGTCTATCGGTTGGACTCGTTCAAACGATTCGATAACCAACTCGGCTACGACTTCCACAAAGACGTCCGGTATTATCGATACCACCGATTACGAATTTGAAAGAGACGAAGACGGAAACGTCGTATACGACGAAAACGGTCAACCCAAGTACGCTTTGAAAGACGGCGAGAAAATCCCCGTATTTTCAGTAATCGCACCCAAGCACTTGCCCGTTATCAGCGGAACAGACGGTGAAGAAGACGCGGTATACTACAACCCGTATACTCCTTATTATTACGGACTTATCGATACCACCGACAACAAACCCGAAGACGGCGACCCCACGAGAGGGACTAAAGTCCTCATGATCGCCAACAAAACCGCAACCGCAGGTAAAGGTACTGCTCAAAGATTTACTTCTACTAAAACTTTGACGCTCTACCCCGGTCAATACGCTCAAGTAAGCGTTTGGATAAAGACTTACGAACTTACCACTTTGATGGATACTAAAGATTTCGGCGCATATATCAGCCTTTCTTCTATGTCCGTCGGTTCGGTTTCTAAAGAGAACTTCGTCATCAAATATATCAATACTTACGGTCAATGGATGAAGTACACTATCAACGTTGCGGGTTCTGACTACGCTACTACTTCTTATAAAGTAGTGTTGGGTCTCGGAAACGGCTCTAAAGATATCACTTCCGAATACGTTGAAGGTTATGCTTTCTTCGATAACGTTACTTATAAGTCCCTCACTAAAGAGGAATACGAAGCAACCGAATCGACCACTAACAAAACCGTAAACTTCTACACTAAAAACGGCAGTGAAGAAACCTTCTCCGAAGATACAAGCGAAATGAAGATACTTGCAAACCAAGTATTCACCGGCGAAGAAGATATCAAGAAGAACGACGCGGAAACGGGCGACAAATATTCCGAGTACACCGCAAACCTCAACTTCTTGAGAAGCGGTTACGCTCAACTTGCAGTTGAAGGCAGCGCAAAGAAAAACGACGTGTACGACAGACAACACGACTCTTCTTTCGGCAATGCGGACGTAGGTCTTAAAGCATGGAACGCTATCGGCGACGTTACAAACGGCATCGAATATCCGTTCGACCCCGCTACCCCCACCGTATACTTCAACTTCACTAACCCCGCAAGTTATACGTTTACTTCCGAAAAGTTCACTCTTGCTGCAGGTCAATATCAAAGAATTACTTTCTGGGCTAAAGTAAATCTCAACAACAAAGCGGCAAAGGCGTTTACTATCAACGTAGTAGATACGACTGCAGACGGAAAATACACAACCACTACAACCGTAAAAGATTCTCTTGAAACTTCCGATATGACAAACGAATCTTACGGCGATTGGATTAAATATACTGTAGTTGTAAGCAACACTTTCGCTAAAGAAGGTTCGTCTTACGCAAAAGACAGATATTTCTATCTCGAGTTTAGTTTCGGTCCTACCACAAACACGACCGACATACTCGACTTCCCCACCGGATATGCTTTCGTAAGCAACTTCGAGTACAGTTATCTTTCGGCTGACGATTACAAGCAAGTTTACACTTCGGACAGCAACTATAAAGCAGTTGCGCTTTCTGCCGATATGCAATCTTCTTCGTTTGTAGAAACCAACGAATCTTACAACTTCACTTATCCGTTCTTTGAAGACATCACAAACGTTGCTTCCGAGGACGTAACGGGTTATTTGGGATTTGTAGGCAACTCGCTTAAAGTTGGCGGAACTGAAGAAAACAAATTTACTCAAGATGAAACAAAAGCGGGCGTAATCAACTCTAAATATCTCGACAATTACGTTGCAAGCGGCTTGTTTACCGACGCTGAAAAAGCAAGTATCGAGGCTTGGCTTGAAAACGTAGACCTTGGCGATAATCAATATTTACAACCGCTCATCATTAAAAACACCGCTCCCGCGGCTTACGGTTTCCAACAATCGTCTTCTTCGACGTTTGCTACAAACTCCATTTACGAAGTTACCGTAAAACTTATGATTTTGGGCGACAACACCAACGCTTACGTTTACCTTACCGACGGCGACAACTCTTCCGACTTTAAGGTTCTTAAAATAAGCGGTAGCAAAAACGAATACACCAACGAAGAAGCGTTTGAACAAGAACTTTCCACAAAACTTACAAGTGCGGATTGGGCAAACGCGGCAGTTACCGAATCGGGTAAAGCGGGTAAATCTTGGCTTGAAGTTAAGTTCTACGTAACAACCGGAAACGAAGCCATCGATTATAAAATCGAAGTTTGGAACGGTTCGAGAGACGCGGCCGTTAAGTCGGAAGGTCTTGTAGTAATCGGCGATATCGACGTTGCTACTTTGACTGAAAGCGAACTTGACCTTGCAAAACGCAGACTTACTCAATCTTATAATCAAGATGACGATTACAAGTTCAACTTTGAAGACGGTATCCACTTCACAAGACTTCCCTCCACCGTTAAGACGGATAAAAACCCCGACGGCGAAGTGAGAAATTACGAAAAGACCGACACGAAGAACGCTGGCATCGCTTTCTATACAAACAAAGTCGCAACTTTCGTAAACTACTCCAACATCAACGTAGAAAGCGAACTTGACGAAAGAACCACAAGCGATTCGTCGTCATCTTCAAGCAGTTCTTCTTCGAGCAGCAGTGCAAGCACCGAAACTTCTTACAGCGTAGGCTTGTATGCCGCTACTCTCTCCGTATCGATTGCTTTGATAGTAATTCTTCTTATAATATTAGTAAGAAAGATTTACAAAGCGGTAAAAGGCAAAAATAAGTCTACTAAGTCTTATTACAGCAGAGATACAAGGGCGAAAGCAATGGAGAAAATTGCAAACGACAAACTTTCCAAGATTCAACTTACCGACGAAAACGACGAAAAGAACGACTACGATTACGACAATATGGAAAACAACGTAGCGTCCGACGACGAAACGACGGAAGAAACCATTGAAGTAACCGAAACGACTGAAACAACCGAAACCGAAGAGACTTCCGAGGAAACGGCTGAAGAAGTAATCGAAGAAATAGCAGAAGTCGCTGAAGAAAACGCTGAAAACGGCGAACAAACCGAGACAACCGAAGAACAACCCTCTACCGAGGAACAAACTACGGCTGACGAGCAACCCGCCGAACAAAGCGCAGAAAGCGAAAAGCAAGACAACGAATAATAATCTTTCATAATTTAAAAAAGTTCCGACCAAAAGTCGGAACTTTTTAATTTACATTTTTTTGTATAAAGAAATTATATCGTTGCAATAAATTTATTTTACATTTTATATATAACATATCGTTTTTTTGATTTTATTTCGCCATAAAACACGATTTTTAATAACTCCTCTTATTTGCATTGCATAAATCGAGCCGCCAATTTTTTGTTTGGCGGCTCGCTTTTTATTTTTTATCGTTTTCAACTTATTCCGTTTGCCTTTAATTCTTCTTTTGTTTCGTTGTCTATAACGGAAAACAGTTTTTTCTTGTATTCCTCTTTTTTGTCCTCGTCTGAGTCAAAAGTTTTTTCAATTAAATTTAATAGCATACCAGCGTTGGGCACTCCCCTAATGTATAAAAACGTGGGGTCGGTTACGTCGTAATGAGAAATTACGTCGATTAAATAATCTAAAAATTCCACCGCTTCGGCGTTTCTTTTGTTGTCGCACAAAGCCAAAGCGTAATAATATCTCACGAAACTACCGCTCAATTCCATCAGTTCTTTTTTCTTCGGAACGTAATTTTTAAGTCTTTCAAAAGTCTGTTTTTCAATATCTCGCTTGTCGCAATAAACGGCGCACTGCATCAAATTAAAACAGTTAGTCGCGCTTGCGTCCTTTTTGTACAACTCGTCATAAATTTCAAACGCCTCGGCGTGCCGTTTTTCCTTGGATAAAAGCAACGCCTTTTGAAGTTGCGGCTTTTTGCCGTAATCCGCTTGACTGCACTTTTCAATAAACGTTTTCGCTTGATGCCCGAACACAAACCGCCTACCGAAACAGTCTATTTCGGTCTTTACAAGGTTGCCGTCTTTAATATTTTTAGGTTCGATTTCGTTTAAATCGTACTCATAACAGCCGAAATCGGAAATCGAGTGATAAAAGTCGTTTGTTATTTTGATTTTTCCATAGGCGTAAGAAATAATCACGTCTCGGTTTATCACGTCGGCTTGGCTTGAATCGTAGCATTTAGTAACGATAAAATCGTCCGATAAATTGTAAAACCCGATTTTGTTTTGGTTTGCCGTTGAAATCATTTCGCTCGTTACGGGCGGCAACTGCACTTCGGGTATTTTTTTATATAACAGCGAAACCAGCCCTATCGACACCGCCGCGGGCAACGGTATAAGCAAAATGTATGTAATCACGCTTAAAACCGACGCTAAAGTCTTGTTGTCGATTAAATTTCGCATACTTTTAGCGAGTATCAACATTGCGATAAGCAACACGAAAAACAAAACGCCGCATATTGCGGAAAGCGCAATTTTAAGTTTGTATTGTTTTCTTTCTTTGTCCGGTAATGCGGCAACGCGCAAATTGTGAAGTTTGCGTCGATTATCCGTTTTACTTTTATAATATTTCATTATTATATATCCTTTTTATTTTCAATTTTGTCTAAATATTTTTCTACAAGAGCCGCCAAATAATCAACCTTTTCTATCCCCGACCAATTGTCAAAGCCGTCAACAAAACCGCCGACCAATTTTTTTAAATTGGTATAATCGTTTTGCCCGTTTTTAAAATAACAATAAACGTAATCGTTTTCCACGTTAAACACGATGGTTATTTCGTCTTTGACAAAAGTCACTTCTTCTTCGGCATTTCTGCTCCAATACTTTTCTTGATAGCCTTTTTTAATTAAAAAATCGCACTTTTTCGCCAAATATTTTTTTGCGTTTTTTTGAAGTTCGTTAAATTTAAACCAAGCGAAACACATAAGCGTTTTCTCCTTTATTTTTGCCATTTTGCCGTAAAACCACCCACCGTCGAGCCATTATGCCGTCAAACACTCAAGCAAACCGTGAGCCGAAAAACCGCCACCTCGCCGACGCGCCAAATACTCAAACAAACGGTCATGCCGCATACAAATTTTCGCTCATAAATCAAATAAAATCAAACGTTAAATGCCGAGTATGGTAAAATAACCGTAAAGTTTGATACTGCGGTCTGCCCAAGGCTTTAATTCTGCAATAATTTCTTGCAACTGCTGACTTTCGGTCTTTACTTTTTCAATAACGTTTTCCCACTCGGTTTTATCGACGGGAGTCATGCCGAAATAGTCGTAATTTTTAATCGTTTTTTGGAAAAACGCGCCCACGTGACAGTTTTCCATTATTTCTTCGGGTAGTAAAATCGAGGTTTTATCCCAAAACACGCCCCTTTCGTTTCCCGTTTGAAATTCGTGATAAGCCGTGCCTTTGCGTTCTTCGGGCAAAACAAAATATTTGCACTTGTTGCCGCTCAATGAAAAGCGGTCGTTTGCCCAATTTATCTCGTCGACGGCATATTCTCTCGCTTCTTCAACCGAGTCGTAATTGAAAATAAGCCCGTCGTAATTGTCTTGCCAATGCGGTAACATTTGTTTAAAAGCGTCGTCAATTGTGCTGGCATAACCCGTAGAATAAACGTAATCGCACGTTAGAAATTTGTCGCCGTCTTTGTTTATGGTAATTACTCTTGTGCCGTCATCGGAAACGTATTTTTCGAGACAATCTTCGTCTTCATCGAATTTTTCAATACCGATTTTTTTAATCAATAAATAATTATTCAGTCTATAATCTTCACCGCAAAAATATAGTCCTTTGTTTCTCAACTGCTTGTTTTTAATCTCAATAAGTTGATATCCGTCGATAAGTTCGTATACGCAAAACTCGATGTTGAGTTCTGTGTTTTTCATTATTTTATAAGTGTCGCCGTCAACGTGATTTTGCAAAGATTTTTTGTGATGCGTAATCTCCTTTTCATCCACAACTTCGGCATCTTTAAACATATTTACGCCGTTTAAATAATACTCGCGATTATACGCTATGTAATAAGTTTTTGCGTTTTCGTCCTTTATTTTTACAATATCCAGCACGACGAAAAACACCGCGCCTACGCCCGTCAAAATTGCAAAAACAACCACTATCGGTTGATATTCGATTATGCCCGAAATCGCAAAAGCGACGCACGCTAAAGTAAAAGCAATTGACAAGCCGTAATCGATTAAAGCATTTTTTATCTTCATTTATTTGTCCTCTTTTTTAAAGTCGAATTATTCCTTTTTGCCACAAAATTATTTCATTCCGCGACGAAAAAATAGCACGAGTGCGGTATTTGTTCCGCATTATAGTTTTATTCCACGTTGCGGCATTGTTTAATCGCTTTTTTCCAGCCGCCATAACGTTTGTTGCAAATTTCTCTGTCGTCGGTGGGTTTAAACAGTCTATCGACGCTTCTCAACTCCTCTATATCTTCCATTTTAAACAGTCCTATCGCAATTCCGCACAAATAAATCGCGCCAAGCGAAGTGCTTTCTTTTTCGACGGGTCTGTTTATCCACACGCCCAAAGTGTCCGCTTGAAACTGCATTAAAAAGTTGTTTGCGGATGCTCCGCCGTCGCACCTCGTCTCTTTTAAGGGGATTTGGCTGTCTCTTTCCATCACCACAGCGAGGTCTTTTGCCGAATACGCAATAGCCTCTAAAGTCGCACGAATAATGTGCGCTTTCGTCGTGCCTCTCGTTATGCCCGTGATTATGCCCTTTGCGTTGCTGTCCCAATAAGGCGCGCCGAGACCCGTAAATGCCGGAACGACGTAAACTCCGCCGCTATTTTGCACGCTTTGCGCCCATTTTTCGCTTTCGGAAGAATCGTTGAAAAACGCCAACTCGTCTCTTAGCCACTGCACCGAACTGCCCGCGTTGAACACGCTACCTTCAAATGCGTAACAAATTTTATCGCCCACGCAATAGCCTATTGTGGTAATAAGTCCGTTTTTGGAAAGCGCGGGGGTGCTGCCTATGTTGTAAAGCATAAACATACCCGTGCCGTAAGTGATTTTACTGCTTCCTTCGTCAAAACAGCCTTGCCCGAAAAGCGCGGCTTGTTGGTCGCCCGCAATTCCCGCAATGGCAATATTTTTACCGTCGTATTCAAATGAGCCCGCAACGTCGGTCGAGCGTATTACCTTCGGCAATATTGCAACGGGAATTTCAAACAAACTTAAAAGCCCTTTATCCCACGTGAGCGTGTTTATATTGAAAAGCATCGTCCTTGACGCGTTTGTGTAATCGGTGACGAAACTTTTTCCGTTCGTAAGTCTATAAATTAAATACGAATCGATCGTGCCTACGCACAAATTTTTGTTGTCGAGTTCTTTCCTCACTTCGGGCACGTTGTCGATAAGCCACTTTATTTTACTCGCCGAAAAGTAAGCGTCGATTACAAGCCCCGTCTTTTTATGTATTTCTTTTTCTCTGGTCTTTTTAAGTTCGTCGCAAAACTTGCTCGTGCGCCTACATTGCCACACAATGGCGTTGTAAAGGGGCTTGCCCGTGGTTTTATCCCACGCAACGACGGTTTCTCTTTGGTTTGTAAGCCCTATGCCGAGCACGTTGTCTTTGCCCGCAAACACTAAATTATCTTTAAGCGCGTCCAAAGTTTTTTGATAAATTTCCTCGGCGTCCTCTTCGACGTACCCCGGTACGGGATAATATTGAGCGATAGGTCGCTGCGATATTTTCTCTATTTTCTTCGTGTCGATGTTGTAAAGACAACTTCTCGTACTTGTCGTTCCTTCGTCGATTGAGATTATATATTTCATCTTTTTCCCTCGTTTTTTGCTTTTAACGATATTTAGCAGCGTGTTTTAGCAAAATCTGCGCTCTATACAAGCAAAATTTACATTTTAACGCACGCATATTTATCATTATATAACAATTTGCGTTTTTTTTCAATAATTTGGAAAATTTTTATACTTTTACTCATAATTTAATATTATGAAAAAACTCGTTATGACGGGCGGCGGCACTGCCGGACACTGCAAGCCCAACCTCGCTTTAATTCCTCAACTTTCCCCATATTTCAAAAATCGACTACGTCGGCTCTGTTAGCGGCGTCGAAAAACAACTTGTAGAAAGTTATCCGTTGCCTTATTATGCTATTCCGTGCACAAAACTGCGCCGCAATTTGAGCCTTAAAAACTTGCTTATACCTTACGTTTTGGTAAAAAGCATATTCAAAGCCAAAAAAATTTTAAAAGAAATTTCGCCCGACGTGGTTTTTTCAAAGGGCGGATACGTCGCGCTGCCCGTTGTAATCGCCGCGCACTCGCTGTCGATACCCATAATTATTCACGAATCCGATTTAAGCGTGGGTCTCACAAACAAAATTTGCGCAAAATACGCCGACTACGTGCTTACTTCGTTTGAAAAAACCGCAAAGGAATTTACAAACGGCATATACACGGGTTCGCCCATCGACGAAAAACTTTTCAACGGCAATAAAACTGCCTTTTTAAAAGAGTGTTCTTTCCCCGAAAACAAGCCCGTTTTGTCCGTTTTCGGCGGCAGTTTGGGCAGTAAAACGGTAAACGCGATGATACGCGACAGTTTACCTACCCTTCTTAAAAAGTACAACGTGGTGCATATTTGCGGCAAAAACAACAAGGTCGCCGCTAAATTTAAAGGTTATAGACAAATTGAATTTTTGGATAATTTAGCCGACGTTTACGCCGCTACCGATATTGCCGTCACGCGCGGCGGAGCGAACACTTTAAACGAACTTTTCGCTCTGCACATACCTTCTCTCGTCATTCCGTTAAGCAAAAAAGCGTCGAGGGGCGACCAAATCGAAAACGCGATTTATTACGCAAACAAGGGAATTTTTCCCATGATTAGAGAAGAAGATTGCGACAAAAAAGCCTTATGCGACAGTATTGACGAACTGTTTTTAAAGCGCAACCGATATATCGACGTGATGAAAGCGAAAGAAATTAAAAACAGCAATAAAAAAATCGTAGACGTGATTAAAAGCGTGCTTTAATCGGTTGTCAAAAGCACTGTTTGCGCTTGCCGTAAAACATACATTTGCGTACAAAACATATTCATTTGCGCATAAGCAAATATGTTCACGTAATCAAATATTGTTTTAAAAAAAATCAAACAAATCGCCAAATTTAAAAAGCAAAATAAAAAGGATAGTAAAGTTTTGAAAATCACTTCAAAATTTCGCTATCCTTAAATTTTATTATAAATTCAATGTTAAACCGCAAGGCGGAAACTATAAAACGGAAACTAAAAAACTGCAAAATTCCGCAAAAACGGGAAATTCACAATAAACGAACACGGCACAAACACCGTTAAAAAAATGCTTATAAATACATTTAAAAAACGCTTAAATATACCGCTTAAAAACTTAATTAAAAATTCCTTTTGTTAAGTTTAAGTTTGTTTAAAAGGTCCTTTTTGCCGGCGAGAATACCGCCGCCCGTAGCCGCAGCCATATCGGGTTCTTCAACCATATTGGCGCGCATATTCATATTTTTTACGAAATACATTTCAAGACCCGCAGTTTTCGACGTGCCGCCCACAAGGTAAATACCCGCCCTTTTTATATCTGCGGAAACCTCGGCTGGGAGTTTTGCAAGCACTTTTTTTGCAATTTTAAACACCATATCGAAAAACACCTTAATCGGCTCGACGATATCTTGTGCGCAAAGCGACACCGAAACGGGGTTGCCCGTGTCGATATGTCTGCCGTTTATTACCGTTCTTACGTCGTCGTTGGTGCTTAAACTGCCGATAGTCGTCTTTAATCTTTCGGCGGTTTGCGTGCCGATTTTTATGCGGAACTTGTCTTCTATGTGGTCGATAAGCATTGCGTCGATGTTTTTACCGCCCATATTCACGTTTGCGCCCACGATTACGCCGTCGAGCGAAACCGCTGAAAATTGCGTTATGCCGCCGCCCATATCGATAAAGAAACACGGGTTTGACTCGGTAATGGGCGCGCCCATGCCCAAAGCAACCAAAATGGGGCTTTCAACGAAATCGATATTGAAAATTCCGCACTCGTTAAGCACTCGTTCGTACTTTTTAAGCATAGCGTTTTCACAGCCGCACGGAATCGATAAAATAACTCTCGGCTTAAAGTGAAACCGTTTTACCGAAATCATCTCTAAAAACTTTTGCATTAAAAGCGTAAGAGCCTTTTCGTTGACGATATCGCCCTCTTCCACGGGCCAAAACACCCTTGTCGATTCCGAGGTTTTTCCCACGAGTTTGTTCGCCTCGTTTCCGACGGCTTTTACCTTGTAAGGCTCGTCGCCGCTTAACGCTATACACGTAGTTTCGCACAAAACTATACCTACGCCGAGTTCGTAAATCGTCGTTTTCGACGACCCGATATCTATTGCAATGGTGTTTATCCTCATGATTTTTTCTCCGTATCGAATTCTTTTAAAACTTCCGCAATTTTTTCGGTGGGAAAACCCACAACGTTGTCAAAACTGCCAATATATTTTTCAACTAAATCGTACCCGTCTTGAATACCGTAACTGCCCGCTTTGCCCTTCCATAAACCGCTTTGCAAATACTTTTTTATGTACTCGTCCGACAGTTTATTAAATTTAACTTCGGTGCAGTCGTATGCGGTGACCGATTTATCTTTATTTATTATCGTAAAACCGCTGATTACTTTGTGCGTGTTGCCCGAAAGTTTCTTAAGGGTGCAAAAAGCGTCGTTTTCATCTTTGGGTTTACCCAAAATTTCGCTATTAAACACGACGATTGTGTCCGCGCCGATTACCGTGCCGCCGAACCTAAAAAAAACGTCTTGCGCCTTTTGTTTTGAAAGCGACATTGCCACTTGCTCGGGACTTAAATTTTCGTCTATTTTTTCCTCGATTTCGCTTGGAATGACCTTAAATTTTATATTGAGTTTTTTAATAAGTTCTTTTCTTCTGGGCGAAGTCGATGCAAGTATAAGTTCCATTTTTCGTCAAATTTCTTTCGTTTCCCTTATTATACGATATTTTACTCGCTTTGTAAAGATTTTATCTCAATTTTTAAATAAATATAAATTGCGCTCCGTTAGTCATTTGCTAAATCACCATTTAAAAACGGTTTTTATGCCGATTTTGCAGTTTATAAAATAAGGCAAAAACCCTTTTTCGCCATCTACAAATTTCGCAGTGTCTTTATAAAATTCGTTTTGTTTACTATCCGTCAAACCGTCTGTTTAGCAATGTTTTTATAAAATAAAAGTAACAGTAAGCGAAATACTTTTTCGCTCTCGATTAATTTTGCGATGTTTTTATAAAATAAAAGTCCGACTTTATTTGAGGTGTTCTCAATCTCATCGGACTTTTTTATTATTTTAAATTTGTTTTAGCGTAAAACCGATATCGGTATTAAACAAACCCCGCCGTCTTTTAAGCCGCCATTATAAACAGCCTTTTAATAGGCTTAAATTCGCTTAATCAAAGCCGCTTTTACTGCCGCTTTAATTGTCAAAAGCAAATTATTTTGCAACGATTTGGTTGTTTTCCGATTTAAAATATTGGTTGTTTTCGCTTACGTCGATAGTGCAAGTGCAGCCGTCGAAAGCCTTTTCGCCGATTTCCCTTACGTTTGCCGTAACGTAAACCGAAGACAACGAAGTGCAACCGATAAACGCACGTGCGCCGATTACTTCGAGCGACGAGCAAAACTCGATGCCTTTGAGACTTACGCAATAACTAAATGCGCCCGTATCTATCGTTTTTATGTTTTTGTTTACGGAAAATTCCACCGTTTTAAGCAAAGAACATCTTACAAAAGCATATGCGCCGATCGTCGTATACGATTCGGGTATATAAATTCTTTCGATTTTGCTTTCTTCAAACGCCGAGTCGGCAATTGTCGTAACTGCCTTACCATCGTGCTGTGAAGGAAGAACCACCGTTGCGGGTAAATCGTTTAAATCTTTAGCCGCGATCATATAAGTATCGTCGTCTAAAAGCGTGAAATTGAAATAACTGTCGGCAGTCGGCTCTTTTCTTTTAAGACCTACGTCGCAAGCGGAAAATGCGGTGATGCAAACCGCTATCGTAAGTACAAAAGCAAAAATACTTGTAAATTTTTTCATTGCTCTCTCCTATTACGGATTATCATAAACCCGCCCTATACATAATTAGTATAACAATAAAATCGACTTTTGTCAATATCAATATGTTTTTTAATGCAATTTTTTATTAAAAAACTCAATTTTTTACTCGTTTAACCCCACGCTCGCCTTTGCGTTTAGCGTTAAATCGGCAAAATTGCGTTTTTTGTATTGAATAAACGCCTCCGCGCCTATCATTGCGGCGTTGTCGGTACATAAAATTTTCGGCGGCAAATACAATTTTATTCCTTCTTTTTGCGCCCTTTCGGTGAGAATAAGCCTTAAATATCCGTTTGCGGCAACTCCTCCGCCGATAGTTATCGTTTTAAGCGAATATTCTTTCGCCGCCTCGAAAGCCTTGTCTGCAAGTATGTCCAAAGCCGCACATTGGAACGAACAAGCCACGTCGGCTTTGCTGAAATCCTCGCCCGTCTGCTGCTTGTTGTGCACGTAATTTATCACTGCGGTTTTAAGTCCGCTGTAAGAAAATTTATAGCCGCCCACGCCTTTAAGCATTTTCGGCATCGGCACTACGTTTTTGCCGCTTGAAGCAAGTTTTTCTATGTTCGGTCCGCCCGGGTAATTGAGCCCGAGTACCCTCGCCACTTTGTCGAAAGCCTCGCCCACGGCGTCGTCCATCGTTTCGCCGAGCACCTTATATTCGGTGTAATCTTTTACGACTATTATCGCCGTATGCCCTCCGCTCGCCAAAATGCTGACAAACGGCGGTTGCAATTCGGGATTATTTAAGTAAGACGCCGCAAGATGCCCCCTAATGTGACTGACGGGTATAAGCGGAACGTTTAACGAGTACGCAAGTGCTTTTGCGTAAGACACGCCCACGAGCAACGCGCCGAGCAAGCCCGCGCCGTAAGTAACCGCCACCGCGTCGATGTCTTTAAGTGTAATGCCCGCGTCCTTTACCGCCTTTTCGACCGTTAAAGAAATTACCGAAGTGTGCGCTCTCGATGCTATTTCGGGCACTACGCCGCCGAATTTGACGTGTTCTTGACACGAACTCATTATTACCGACGACAAAATTTGACGCCCGCCCTTTATGCAAGCGGCGGCTGTCTCGTCGCACGAAGATTCTATCGCAAGAATAATCGCGTCGTCTTTAATTGTATAATTTTTATCGTTTGCCTTATCCATTTTAATTTGCAACTTTTTTCGTGCGCTAATTAAGATTTTTGTGTTGCGCTTATTATGATTTTTTCAAATAATCAACTATAAATTCGTCGATTTCGCCGTTCATTACCGCTTGAATATTGGCGGTTTCACAGCCCGTTCTGTGGTCCTTTACAAGGGTGTACGGGCAAAATACGTAACTGCGTATTTGACTGCCCCACTCGATTTTTTTGATGTTTCCTTTAAGTTCTTGCGCTTGCTCGAGCCTTTCTTCTTCTCTCTTTTCCAAAAGTTTGCTCATAAGCATTTTCATCGCTTGTTCTCTGTTTTGCACTTGCGAACGCTCGTTTTGGCACGCGACGATTATACCCGTGGGTATGTGAGTGATACGTATTGCCGATTCGGTTTTGTTTACGTGCTGACCGCCCGCGCCGCTGCTTCTGTACGTGTCTACTTTTATTTCGTCGGGTTTAATCACTATTTCGCCCGTATCCTCTATTTCGGGCATAACTTCTACCGACGAAAAAGACGTGTGTCTTCTCGCGTTAGAGTCGAAAGGCGAAATTCTCACAAGTCTGTGCACGCCCTTTTCGGCTTTTAAAAAACCGTATGCGTTTTCGCCCTCTATTTTAAACGAAATGCTTTTAATACCCGCCTCGTCGCCGGGAAGTCTGTCGAGTTCGGTAAGGGTGTAATCGTGCTTTTGAGCGTAATACATATACATTCTGTAAAGCATTTCCGTCCAGTCGCACGCCTCTGTGCCGCCCGCGCCCGCATGCAAAGTCATTATCGCGTTGCAAGCGTCGTATTTGCCTTTTAAAAGCGTGCGCAAACGTATTTCCGCAATGTCTTTTTCGGCGGTGTTTAACTCGTTTTCGACCTCTTCCATAAACGAATCGTCGTTTTCTTCTTCGGCAAGCGCGATCATTTCCTCTGCGTCGGTAATGGCTTTCTGCGCTTTGTCGTATGCGTCTAATTTGTTTTTTATGCCTTGAATTTGTCTCGCCAAAACCTTTGTCTTTTCAAGGTCTTGCCAAACTTCCGGCTTTTCTTGTTCTGCCTCTAATTCCTTTAACTTTACTCTTTGATTATCGATGTCAAAGAGAGTAGCCAGCCTCTGAAAGCGTCTGGCTCAAGTCTTTGATTTTCTCTCTGTAAATATCTGCGTTAATCATTTAGACTCCTTTACGGGCTATGCCCTGATTTTTGTTATATTTTCCTTTATTTTTGACTTTAAAATTGGCTTAAATTGACGTTTTTACGCAATACGTACGGCGTAAAGTCGTCAGTTTTTTAATTTACCGCTATAAGCCACCAAAAACAATTTTTGCCTTTGCTTACAAAAAGGAGCAATGATTTATGCCCCTTTTTATAATGCTTAAATATAATGCTTAAATCGGTAAAACCGAAATTTATTTTTAAAAACTTAAACCGTTTAAATTATCTGCCGCAACAGTTTTTATACTTTTTGCCGCTGCCGCAAGGACACGGGTCGTTTCTGCCGACGGTTTGCGCTTTTCTCACGGTTACGCCGCCGTTGTTTTCGCTGCTGCCGCCTACGTTTTTATATTCCTTCTTTTCTTCCTTTTTGGGCATCGTGTTGATTTCGACTTTCAAAAGCATAGAAACGGTGTCTTCTTGTATGCTTGCAGTCATCGCTTCAAACATTTCAAGACCCTCTTTCTTGTATGCGTTGATGGGGTCTTCGTTGCCGTAAGCACGCAAAGAAATACCTCTCTTGAGTTTATCCATATCGTCGATATGGTCGATCCACTTTCTGTCAACGTTTCTCAAAAGAATCATTCTTTCGAGTTCGCCGAAGTCGATGTCCATTTCTTTGTATTTTTCTATCTTTTCTTCATAACATTCGATTACCTTTTCGGTAAGTTTTTGCATGAAGAAATCATAGTCCCAAAGTTCCAAATTCTTTGTAGTGACGAAATTGGTTTCGGGCGGCAAAAGTCTTTCTTCGATTATTCTGTTGAGTTTATCAACGTCCCAAAGTTCGGGCTTTTTAGCGTTATCGATACCCTTGCTTGCAATTTCCACAACGTAATCGGGAATAAGTTTGAGTATGTCTTCGTGTACGCTTTCGCCCCTTAAAACCTTCATTCTTTCATCGTACATTACTTGACGTTGAGTGTTCATTACGTCGTCGTACTGAATGATGTTCTTTCTTATGCCGAAGTTTTTGCCCTCGATCATTCTTTGAGCGTTTTCTATACTTCTCGAAAGCATTTTTGCGGAAAGCGGCTCGTCTTCTTGCACTTTAAAGAAGGAATACAAGCCTTGCAATTTTTCTCCGCCGAACCTTATCGCCAAATCGTCTTCGAGCGAAATGAAGAATTGCGACGAACCGGGGTCGCCTTGACGGCCCGCTCTACCTCTCAATTGGTTGTCGATACGTCTCGATTCGTGTCTTTCCGTACCGATGATATGCAAGCCGCCGCAAGCCATAACTTCTTGTTTTTGCTTGTCGGTATCTACCGAATATTTAGCGAGCAACTCTCTATATTCTTCTCTTACTTGTTTTACCTCGTCGGACACTTCTTGCATGTAAGAAGTTGCAAGTTCTATAATTTCTTCGTTTATTCCTTGATTTCTGAGGTCTTGTTTAGCGAGATATTCGGGGTTGCCGCCGAGCAAAATATCCGTACCACGACCTGCCATGTTGGTGGCGATGGTTACCGCGCCTTTTTGACCCGCTTGAGCGATGATTTCAGCCTCTCTCTTGTGGTTTTTAGCGTTTAAGATATTGTGCTTTATTTTATTTTTAAGCAACTGTCTTGAAATTTCCTCTGACTTTTCAACGGTAATCGTACCCACGAGGATAGGTTGACCTTTGCTGTGTCTTTCGATGATTTCGGCAATAATCGCCTTGAGTTTGCCCCTTTCGGTAGAATAAATAACGTCGGGCATATCCTTTCTAATCATCGGCTTGTTGGTGGGAATTTCAAGTACGTCGAGACCGTAAATCGTCCTAAATTCTTCTTCTTCGGTCTTTGCAGTACCCGTCATACCCGACAACTTTTTATAAAGACGGAAATAGTTTTGGAAAGTAATCGTGGCGTAAGTCTTGTTCTCGTTTCTGATAGGCACGTTTTCTTTCGCTTCGATCGCTTGGTGCAAACCGTCGGAATATCTCCTACCTATCATAAGTCTGCCCGTAAATTCGTCGACTATGATAATTTCTCCGTCGTTTACAACGTAGTCGTTGTCTCTCTTGAAAATATAATGAGCCTTTAAGGCTTGTTGTATGTGGTGGTTGAGTTCCGAATTGGAAATATCGGAAAGGTCTTGTATACCGAAAAATCTTTCGGCTTTATAAGTACCCGACTCGGTGATTTGCACGGACTTTTCTTTTATATCGACGGTAAAATCTTCGTCGATTTTCAAGGTCTTTACAAAACGGTTTGCGTCGTAATACATATCCGACGATTTGCCGCCTTTACCCGAAATGATAAGCGGAGTTCTCGCCTCGTCGATTAAAATCGAGTCTACCTCGTCGACGATAGCAAATTCAAGTCCCCTTTGAACCATTTGTTTAAGGCTGGTTTTAAGGTTATCTCTCAAATAGTCGAAACCAAACTCGTTGTTAGTACCGTAAGTGATGTCGCAGTTATACGCTTCTCTCTTGCGGTCGTCGTCCATGTCGTGTACGTTTACGCCGACGGTAAGACCCAAAAATCTGTGAACTTTACCCATCCACTCGGCGTCACGTTTTGCAAGGTAATCGTTGACGGTGACTATATGCACGCCTTTGCCCGTAAGAGCGTTGAGGTATGCGGGGAGCGTCGCCATAAGCGTTTTACCTTCACCCGTTTTAAGTTCGGCAACTCTGCCTTGGTGCACGCAGATACCGCCCATAAGTTGCACCTTGTAGTGGCGCATATTAAGCACTCTGTAACTCGCCTCTCTCACAACGGCGAAAGCGTCGTACAAAATTTTATCGAGCGTTTCTCCGTTTGCAAGTCTTTGCTTTAAAACGTTGGTTTGATCCTTGAGTTCTTCATCGCTCATTGCCTCGTACTTGGGTTGCAAGTCGATGATTTTATCAGCCATCGCGCTGATTTTTTTCAAACTTCTTCTCGAATCGGAATTTAATATATATCTTATTAAGCCCATTTATTCTATTTTCTCCCTATAAGAGTTATTATAAATACTATTTTACTATATTTTAACAAATATGTAAATACATTTTTTCGATTTTTATGCGTTTTTATTTGCAAAAACGTTAATTTTTGTCGATTATCGCAAAAACGCTATCTCTTTTACACATTTTTATTGATTTTACTTATAAGTGTTTATGCGTTTTTGTCTTTGTGTCTTTATTTCCTTTATTGCTTTGTTTACTTGTGTTTGGCATCTGTTTGCCGTTTGTTTGCTGTCTGTTTTGCGTCGAAAATTTTATATGCCTTGTTCGCCGCTTGCGATTTACTTTGCAAATATTTATGTAACGCCTAATTTGCAACGCCTAATTTTACTCACTCAATTCACCGCCGATTACCAAGCCGAATTTTTCCCGCTCAATTCACCGCCGATTACCAAACCGAATTTTTACTCACTTTAATTTTTATTTATTCAATATCCCGCTATACAATATCCACGCCTTTAAGTTCGTCTCTTCTCGAAGCGACGGTAAGCAAATCCACTTCTGCCGCGCCGGCGTTGTAAAGCACTTTCGCCACTGCGTGAGCGGTACTGCCCGTTGTTAAAATATCGTCGATAACCAAAATCTTTTTGCCCTTGACCGCTTGACGGTCTACCACTTTAAACGCGCCCGACAAATTTTCAAGTCTTTCATTTAGCGACAAACTCTTTTGATCGTCCGTTTCTTTTACTTTTTCAAGCGTGTTTATCGACGGAACGTTTACTAAAACAGAAAGTTCGTCGGCGATGAGTTTCGCTTGATTATACTTTCTAATCTTCATCTTGTTTTTGGAAATCGGCACGTAAGTCAAAAAGTCCACGTGAGAAAACTCTTTGTCGAAAACGGGTTTCATTTCTTTCGCAAACACCCTCGACAAATATTTCTTGTTGTCGCTTTTGTACGCAATGATAAGTCTCCTTATCGGTTCTTCATAAGAAAATACACTTCTTGCTTTTGAAAAACACGGAGTATATTTCTTGCACATAAGACAGTACCCGCCGCTCAAAAACGTGGGTCTGCCGCAATGCACGCATATGTTGTCTTTAACGCGGACTATTTGCTTTTCGCAGTCTGCGCAAAAATTTTCTTTATTAAAAACTTCTCTTTTACAAACGTTGCACGTGCAGTCTTCACGCACTACGTATTTAATGAAAAAGTCTTTTATCCCCGATTTGTCCATACCGATTAAATTTCCCCGATTTCATATTAATTAAATTTTTAATTGAGTTTGTGGCGTTTAGAAATAAAGGTAAACAAGCCGTCTATGCCTTTAATAATATCGTCGTAAGTCTTGTTAAAGTCGCCCGTGTAATATGGATCGGCAACGTCTCCGCCACCGCAAAACGACATCAAAAGGTAAACTTTGTCCATATTTTTTCCGCCGAAAATCCTTTCAATGCTGTTTAAATTATATTTATCCATACAAATTATATAATCGTAATAATCGCCGTCCTCTTTTACAAGTTTTACCGCCCTTTTACCGCTACAGTCGATACCTTTAGAAAGTAAAATTCTCTTCGCGGGCGGATAAACGGGATTTCCCACCTCTTCATAAGAAGTAGCCGACGAAACTATTTCAAACTCGTTTATAAGTCCTTTCCTTTTAATATAGTCTTTAAACAGAAATTCAGCCATTGGCGAACGGCAAATATTACCCAAGCACACAAAGTTTATCTTTATCAAATTGCACCTCTTTTGTCGTTTTTACAGCATACGCATTGCGTAAAACCGACTTTTTGTTGATTTTCGGCGGCGTATTAAACGTTTCAACCGTCCGCTGTTGCGCTTTAAAATTTCGCGGTTTATGGCCGGCACTTTATTGCGACATTTAATCGATTTTTAATTATACACCGATAGAAACAAATTGTCAATTTTATATTTTAAGTCGCTGCGTAATTCCTTCCGCAAAAACCCTTGCAAAACTCCGCTTTATATTGTACAATAATCGTATGAGAAGATTTTTAGTCAATTTGCAATTTAACGGCAAAAATTACAACGGGTTTCAAAAGAACGATAAACAAAAGACAATTCAAGGCGAATTGGAAAACGCTCTTTTAAAATTGTTCAACCAAAATATAGAGGTCACGGGCGTATCTCGCACCGACGCGGGCGTGTCCGCATACGAATATTATTTCCATTTCGACGCCGACACAAAACTGCCCGCCGACAGAGTCGCGTTTAAACTCAACCGCTTTTTACCCGCGGATATTCAATGCCAACAAAGCGTTGAAGTGCCCTCTTCTTTTGACGCAAGAAAAAACTGCGTTTCAAAAACTTACGAATATCTTTTATACAAAAGCGAGCATTTAAAACCGCTGCTCAATAAATTTTCGGTAAAAGTCTCGCCGTCGATAAACGTTGAAGATATGAAAAAAGCGGCAAATTATCTTATAGGCAAACACGACTTTTCGGCTTTTATGACCGCGTCTTCGTCTAAATCTTCGCATATAAAAACGGTCAATTTTATCAATATTTTCACTCGCGAAGACAACCTCGTTATCGAGATAAACGCTAACGGATTTTTATATAATATGGTAAGAATAATCGTCGGCACTTTAATTTCGGTGGGCAACGGCGAAATTCCTCCCGAAAAAGTGAAAAACATACTCGAAAGTAAAAATCGCGAAAACGCGGGTTTGACTATGCCGCCGAAAGGTCTTACTCTTAAAAAGGTTTTTTACGATTTAGATTTATCGACTTTCGGTATAAAGTAAAATTTTTACCACGACAAAACTACGTTTAAATAAACTACACGACCGCATTTATAATTGCGCCGCAAATATATTAACGTGTCGCAAAATTACCACCACAAAACCGCCCTTCAAAAGCCGTTACAATAAAAGGCGGCAAAAAGCAACTAAAAATTTCAATTTAAAAACGCTTTTTAAGTTTTCCCTTAAAAAGCGTTTTTCATTATGTTTTAAATTACCTACTAAAAATGTGTCTAAAAGTTCTATTTAGGCGCGCTTTATTTACATTAAAATCATACCCAGCACTGCCGACACAACTATA
The DNA here is from genome assembly GCA_934249265.1 of uncultured Clostridia bacterium. Taxonomy (GTDB): domain Bacteria; phylum Bacillota; class Clostridia; order Christensenellales; family Borkfalkiaceae; genus CAKQKQ01. The sequence continues at coordinate 26,114 of CAKQKQ010000012.1, forward strand.
ATCGGAATGGCTGTAAGTTGTTTCTTTTTGACCTTTTTATAGCATACGCATATCGCAATCACGACAGCCGAGATGATTATCGCATAAATATTTATTGTCGGTTTTTCCGTAAACGTACCGAAATTTGTGTATATATTTTTGATAAACAAAAGCACACCCGTAGACACGATTAATGCCGAAACGAAAGGCACAACGCCCGCAACCGCGCCCTTATACCATTTGTTTTGCTGAATGTTTTTAAACACCGAAGCGATTATCAAAATAACTATAAACGACGGCAACACAACACCGAGCGTAGTGCAAACCGCGCCGAAAAATCCCGCTTGAGAAGTACCGACAAACGTCGCCATATTTATTGCAAGCGGACCCGGGGTCGATTCGCTTATCGCTATGAAGTCAAGCACTTCACCCTCGGTAAGCCAACCCATCGACACGACTTCGCTTTGAATAAGAGGAATCATGGCGTATCCGCCGCCGAAAGTAAACAAACCTATTTTAAAAAACGTCCAGAAAAGTTTTAAATAAATCATTTGCTTTCCTCCTCGTTTACGCTGTTTTCGTTTGCTTTTTCATCTTCCGACTTAACGCCGTTTTCGTTTGAGTCTGTTTGCTCATCGGAATTTGTTTGCGCGGAAATCGTTTGAACGGACTGCTCATCAGAGTTTGTCTGTTCATCGTTTGTTTGGTTTCCTTCTTGCGCGTTAGTTTCCTTAATCGCCTTTGATTTTTTGCCGTTTATCGCAGTTACGCTTATGCCGATGACAAGACCCGCCAAAATAAGAATAATAGACGAGAAATTAACGCTGAAAATATCCACGCAAATCATAAGACACAAGCAAAGTGCGAAACAAATAACCGAAAGCGCGTTTTTATCCATATTTTTAAACATTTTGTAGCCCGCTCTTACTATAAGCACGCCTACGCCGCATTGAATACCCGCAAACGCCTTTTGTACAAGCGTAATCTTCATAAACTTGTCTAAAAATTGCGAAATTATAAAAATAACTATAAACGACGGCAACACAACGCCGAGCGTACAAAAGAAACTACCCCAAAACCCTTCTCGTTTATACCCGATATAAGTCGCGCTGTTTATGGCGATAGGTCCGGGGGTCGATTCGGCAATTGCCACGATTTCGGCAAGTTCGGACTCGGTGAGATAATTCTTTTTGGTGACGAACTCGTTTTCGATAAGCGGAATCATCGCATACCCGCCGCCGAAAGTAAACAGACCTATTTTAAAATAAGTCAAAAATAAATTTAACAAACTTTTAAATTTCTTCATTTAATTAAAAATCTCTCCTATATAGCATACATTTCATAACAACGTCGCATACCGCTAAATTTAAAATTCAGTAAACGGCTCTTCGTTTTATATTGCGATTTTTACTCGGTTTTTGTCGTTTTTACGCAATACGTATGCCGTAAATCAAACATATAGCGAAGTCAAAAGCGACTTCGCCAAACGTTTTAATTATTTAATGTATTTCTTTAAATCTTCTACTTTGTCGAGTTTTTCCCAACTAAATTCTTCTCTGCCGAAATGTCCGTATGCTGCCGTCTTTTTATAAATCGGCTTTCTTAAATCGAGTTTTTCAATGATAGCGTTGGGGCGCAAATCAAACTCTTTCATTATTATATCGGCAATTTCTTCGTCGGAAAGTTTACCCGTGCCCATCGTGTTGACAAGCAACGAAACGGGTTTTGCAACGCCGATAGCGTAAGCAACCTCGATACGGCACTCGTCAGCCATACCCGAAGCGACTATATTTTTAGCGATATATCTCATCATATACGCCGCGCTTCTGTCCACTTTGGTGGGGTCTTTACCCGAAAACGCGCCGCCGCCGTGAGGACAACTGCCGCCGTAAGTATCGACGATAATTTTTCTGCCGGTAAGACCGCTGTCTCCGTGCGGTCCTCCGATTTCAAATCTGCCCGTGGGGTTGATATAGTACTTCGTGTTTTCGTCTAAAAGTTCTTTGGGCAAAACCGCGTTTATTACCTTCTCTTTAATGTCCTTTCTAAGTTGCTCGATAGTTACGTTTTCCGAATGTTGAGTAGACAAAACCACGGTGTCTATTCTCGTGATTTTATTGCCGTTATACTCAACGGTAACTTGGCTTTTTCCGTCTGGACGAAGGTAAGTAAGTTCGCCGCTCTTTCTCACCTCGGTGAGTTTTCTTGTAAGTTTGTGCGCAAGCATAATCGCCATGGGCATATACTCGGGCGTTTCGTTTACGGCATAACCGAACATCATACCTTGGTCGCCCGCGCCTATAACGTCGTTTTTGTCGCCGGTAATTCTGTGTTCAAACGAATTATCAACGCCCAAAGCAATGTCTGCGCTTTGCTCTTTAATGCTTGTAAGTACGGCGCAAGTATCGCAGTCGAAACCGTATTTCGCTCTGTCATAACCGATTTCTCTTATGGTGTCTCTTGCGATTTTTTGAATATCGACGTAACAATTTGTAGTGATTTCTCCCATAACGAGTACCAAACCCGTGGTAGTCGCGCACTCGCAAGCAACTCTTGCGGCGGGGTCTTTTTCGATGATAGCGTCTAAAACGGCGTCCGAAATTTGGTCGCAAATTTTATCGGGATGCCCTTCGGTTACGCTTTCGCTTGTAAAAAATTTCTTCATAACTCTTCTCCTGTAATTGTATTTGTGGTCAATTTTCAGGTCACATTTATTATACTTTGTTTATAAACGTTTGTCAAATAAACTCTATAATGTTATACTATAAGAAATTTAAAACTTGCTCGCAAGGGTTTTAAATTTCTTATAGTGCAATTTTCGGCGCGAGAAAAATTTTAATTTTTATCGCAGTTCGCGAGGTTTCGAGCGAACGTAAAATTTAGCGCAAATAAATTTTAAAGGCGAAAATTATACTATCAAAACTTGCTCGCAAGGGTTTTTCAATTTATAATATAAGAAATTGGAAACTTGCTTGCAAAGGTTTACAATTTCGCATTTTACACACTTAGAAGAGCAAAAATTTCATATTTTTGCATAAGTCCGCAAGGACTTGAAAGATTTTGACTTTAGTCAAAAGGTTTACTTATTATAGTTTATATTAGTGCAATTTTCGGCGCGAGAAAAATTTTAATTTTTATCGCAGTTCGCGAGGTTACGAGCGAACGTAAAATTTTGCGCAGATAAATTTTAAAGGCGAAAATTATACTATCCAGAAAACTTGCTTGCAAGGGTTTTTAAATTTCTTATAGTGCAATTTAATTCTGCAAAGACAAACAGTTTTTAAAGTCGTGTGACGTTTAAACCATAATATATTTACCCCGCACCACACAAACTAAAACAGTAAAATTTTACTTGTATTTAAACAAGTTTTTTCCATATATAATATTTACAAAAAATATAAAAATTGTCATTTTTACGGAGGACGTAATGAGTAATCAGTGCAATTTATGCCCAAACGCTTGCAACGTCGATAGGCAAATTCGCAAAGGAAATTGCAATAGTTTTTCAAACGTTAAAATTGCAAAATATTATCTTCATATGTTTGAAGAACCGTGCATCAGCGGAAAAAACGGTAGCGGCACGGTGTTTTTTTGCGGTTGTCCTTTAAGGTGCGTGTTTTGCCAAAATTACGAGGTTTCAAGAAATACCACCGGCAAAGAAATTTCAATAGAAGAATTGGCTGAAATTTTTAAAACGCTCGAAATGCAAGGCGCGCACAACATAAACCTCGTCAACCCCACCCATTACGTTGACAAAATAATCGACGCGCTTAAAATTTATAAACCCAATATCCCCATTGTTTACAACACTCACGGATACGAAAAAATCGAAACCCTTGAAAAAATCAACGATTATATCGATATTTATTTGCCCGATTTAAAGTTTTTCAGCCCCAAAATTTCGCAAAGATACACGGGCAAAAACAACTATTTCGAGTACGCAAGCGCGGCGATTAAATACATGATGCAAGCAAAACCCACCGTTTTTGACGGCGACGGAATGATGAAAAGCGGCGTAATAATAAGGCATCTCGTACTGCCGCTAAACACCGACGACAGTATAAAAATAATCGACTTTTTAAACGAGAATATATGCAGCGGCGCATATTTTTCGTTGATGGCGCAATACACGCCTTTCGGCGAAATCGACGACTACCCCGAACTTAAACGCAAAATATCAAAACGCGAATACGACAAGGTTTTATCACACCTTTTTTCTTGCGAAAATTTAAACAACTGCTTTTTGCAAGAACTTTCTTCCGCAAAGGAAATTTTTATACCCAAATGGGATTTTTAAGCGAAATTTTAAAATTTCACTACCGCTTTAATTTTACTACATATTTATATTTTCTACACCTTTGTATTTAATACACCTTTAAATTTCTCAACTCCGTCGATTTTGTGTTTTACGTACCTTTAAATTTTTGCTTAACCAATTTTTTAAGCAGTTTTCCGCACTCGGCGGGGCTTGCCGACAACAATTCTTCTTCGATATATTCGGCGTTTTCTCTTTTAGTTCTTTTCATAAAAATTAGTATATCTTTAAATTTTCGGCTTATGCAAACGAGCGGCATTTTAACGACAAACGACCCACTCGGCATTTTAACCTCAACAAAAGTCACAAAAAACCGCAAGCAATATCGGCATCTTCAAACCGCAATATTTAACCGCCATTTTCAAAACGCAACATTAAATCTCAACATAAGCCGCAACGGCTTTACTACAACTTTATTACGACTTGTTACAACTTTATAACACTTATATAAAACTTAAAGCGAGGCACTTAAAGTGCCTCGCTTTACTCATTTTTTGTCAATTTTACGCAATACGTATTATGTAAAAGCGGAAATTATTGTTTAGTCGCGTTTTCGATCGTCTCGAATTCTTTTGTAAATCTTCCGCGCCAACCGCCCTTTCTCCAACGCACGTAATACAATATTCCTCTAAACAATTCGTCTATCGCAAACGCACACCAAATTCCGTATAAATCCCAGCCGAGTTTGATAAACAGATACGACATAAACACGCTGCACACCCAGCACGACACTATCGACACGACGGTGGTGTACAC
>CAKQKQ010000013.1 GCA_934249265.1 uncultured Clostridia bacterium
TCTTTAGCGATAGTGGGCAACTTGCTTTGGTCTTGCATTGCATACGCAAGGAGCGTAGAAAGCGCAACCTTATCTAATACTTTTTCTTCTACAGCCGCAAGTATGTCGTTTGCTTTTACTATATCGTTATAAATAATGTTAGCCGAAAGGGCGTAAACATTTTGCGTGAGTTGGTTGTTTTCGATCGCTTCGGGAAGTCCGCTTTCAAGCAAATCGCCTACCGTCCAACTACCCAAGTAGTCCAAAAGAACTTGTACTTTGTCGTTGCCGTTTAATAAATCCATTACAAAGTCGTAAATTACAATGTTTGTAATCTTTACAACAGCCTTGTTGGCGGGGATCTTTACAAAGTCTTGTACGTATTCGCCTATCGTTCTTTCGCCGAACAACTTGCTCAATATGTTTGCAACGTAAACTTTTTGGTCTTTAACGGCTGTTTTTACCGTTTCGATAATGAAGTTTACTTCAAGCGCAAGCACGTCTTTTGCGATAGTGGGCAACTTGCTTTGGTCTTGCATTACGTACGCAAGGAGCGTAGAAAGCGTGACCTTATCGAGCACTTTTTCTTCAAATGCCGCAAGTTTGTCGTCAGCCTTTACTATATCCTCATAAATAATGAGAGCCGAAAGTGCGTAAATGTTTTGAGTGAGTTGATTATCTTCGATTTTCTTGGGAAGTCCGCCGCTCAATACGTCGCCGAACGTAAACGTACCGAAGTAATCTAATATAACTTCCGCTTTGTTGTCGCTACCGAGCAATGCTTCGGCAAATTCGTAAATTACAACTGCCGTTACTTTGTTTACCGCTTCGTTGTTGGGAAGTTTTACAAAGTCGAGATAATCTTTAATAGTAGTGGTTTCGCCGACTACGTTAGAGATGATATCCAACAAATACAACTTCTTGGTGTCGATTACCGTTTTAACTTCGTCGATAATATAGTTGAATTCAACCGCTATTAAATCTCTTACGAGTCTGGGCAACTTGTCTTGCGCTTCTTTAGTCATTACGAAATCTAAAAGCGTAGACGTGCTTACACCGTCAAGAATATATTGTTTTATAACTTCAAGTCTGTCGCTGCCTTTTACTAAATCGTAATAAATAATACCTACGGTTAAGTCGCGAATATTGTCTACAAGTTTATTTTCCTTTATTTTTTCAGGTAAAATGTCTACCGTTACGTCGCGAATACTTACGTCTTTAAACAATTTTATTACGTATTCTACAACAGTCTTGTCTTTAATTGCTTTTTCAAGTCCGGTATAAGTTAAATTGTATACCGCGGTTATTACGCTGCCGAAATAACCTTCCACTTTCCAAGTAACTTCTCCGCTTTCTTCAGTCGTATAACTTATGGTGTATCTGGGCGTAGTAAGACTAAAAATGAACCTAACGATTTCATCAGTAAACGGCACGGCAATATTACCTATACCGAGTACGTCTTTAAATTCGCCTAAGAAGTCGTAACCCTTCTTAAGAGTTTCGCCTATATTCTTTGTTATCAACTTGTTGTAGAACGGAGAATCGGTTTCTACCCCATCGTCTATTTCAAAGATGTACTTACCGTTTTCTTCTCTTCCGGCTATCTTTGATATTAATTCGAGATAGGTCATATCGCCCGCCAAATCGACAAGTACGTCGTTTGCAAGGAAATACAACGCTACGCCCGCAACGCCGACCGTTACAAACGCCAATATCGGCTCTTTTACGAAAGTATTATGCTCGTAATCATATTCATATCCTTCGAGTTCGCCGATCATTTGAAGTATATCTTCAAAATCGTAAGAAGCGTAATTCTTGAGATAAGTTTGAGCGTCTTTAATTACTTCTACAATGTTGATGCCGAATACTTCTTGAATTACTCTAAACGCCCTTTGTCCGTTTTTAAAGTAGTAAACTCCGCCGCTTACCGTCATACCGATTAAGTCGATAACAAGCGAACCTACCGTTTCGTTGCCGTTTACCGTGTTTTTAACAAACTCTGCCAACTTCGCGGTTGTGAAGTTTCCGCCGAAGATGAGGTTTGCCAACTCGGAAAGAGATACGTTTTGAACGGCGTTTATAAGTGCCTTATTCGGGAGTTTTACAAAGTCTTCGATATAGTTGCCGATCGTGTGCGTACCGCATATCGTCGATACAACGTCTGCAACGTCAACTTTGCCGTTCTTTATAATATTGATAATATAGTTGATTTCAACGCCGAGCAAATCTTGCGCTATCGTGGGCAACTTGCTTTGGTCGCTAATTGCATACGCCAAGAGAGTGGAAAGGCTTACTCCGTTTAAAACCTTATCTTGAACAGCCGCAAGTATATCGGAAGCCTTTACTATATCGGTGTAGATAATTACTGCGGAAAGGTCATATAAGTTTTTAGTGAGTTGATTATCTTCTATATTGTTAGGAAGCGCGCCTTTCAATACTTCGCCGATAGTCCAAGTACCGAAATAATCTAAAATTACTTGAACTTTATCCGACTTATTGAGTACGTCTTCTACAAATGCGGAAATTACTACGCTTGAAATCTTGTTTACAGCGTCGTTGTTGGGAAGTTTTACGAAATCATTGACGTAATCGCCTATCGTGCTGTCGCCGCAAATCGTCTTGACGATATTAGATACCGTCATATCCTTGATTTGAATGATATCGACCACGAAGTTGAGTTCTACGTCGAGCAAGTCTTTGGCAACCTTGGGCAATTTGCTTTGGTCTGCCGTAACGAAGTCGAAAAGCGTGCTGAATTTAACTTCGTTTAAAATCTTCGTCCTTACCGAGTTGAGTACGTCGCTCGATTTAAGAATATCCGAATAGAACGTTTTAGCGGAAATGCCGATTACGTTTTTGATGAATTGATTTTCTTTAAGTCTTGCAGGAAGTACCTCGTCGATAGCGTCGCCAACCGTCCAAGTACCGAACGTATTAAGCACAACGTCCGTTTTGTCGGAAGAATCAAACAATTCTTTTACGAAGTTGTAAATTACTACGCTCGTAATCTTGTTTACGGCGTCGTTATCGGGAAGTTTTACAAAGTCGAGATAATCGCCTATTGTTCTGTTTCCGCAAACTTTCTTTACTATATCCGCAACGTAAACAACGCCCGTGTCTACCGCCGTCTTTACGGTGTCGATTATGTAATTTACTTCTATTCCGAATACGTCTTTAACGATATTGGGCAAACCGCTTTGATTTGCTATCGCATAAGCCGCGATCATCGAAATAGTTACGCCTTCAAATACTTTTTCTTGTATTGCCGCAAGTACGTCGTCCGCTTTGATTATGTCGGTATAAACCGAAAGAGCGGAAAGCGCGTACATGTTTTCTGTGAATTTATTGCCCGCTTCTACCGTCGTGCCGCCTACAAGTGCTTGAGTCGCTGCGCCCGAAACGGATACGTCATAAGCGTTTTGAGTGGTTATTTCGCCTTGTTGAGCGTTGTCTTTACCCAACGCTTCGCCGAGCGTCCAACTACCGAAGTAGTCCAAAATAACTTGCGCTTTATCAGACGAACTGATTAAATCGTTGTAGAAGTCGCAAATAACTACGCTCTTTATTTGATTTAACGCCTTGTTGTCGGGAAGTTTTACGAAATCTTCCACGTAGTCGGCAATCGTTCTGCCGGCGCAAATCTTATTGATTATGTTGCCGAAATAAACCGTTTGGTCTTTAACCGCCGTCTTTACCGTATCGATAATGTAATTTACTTCGAGAGCAAGCAAGTCTTTAGCGATGTTGGGCAACTTGCTTTGGTCGCTGACCGCATACGCGACAAGCGTAGAAAGCGTTACGCCATCGAATACTTTTTCTTCGACAGCCGCAAGCACGTCGTCAGCCTTTACTATTTGAGTATAAATAGTGTAAAGCGAAAGCGCGAATACGTTTTGAGTGAGAGCGTTATCCTCTATCGCCTTGGGAAGAAGACCTTTAAGTGCTTGACCGATAGTCCATTCGCCGAAATAATCTAAAATTACTTCCGCCTTGTCGTCTTTGGCTAAATCCGTAACGAAATCGGAAATTACCACGGCGGTAACTTGGTTCAACACTTCGTTGTCGGGAAGTTTTACAAAGTCTTGTAAATAATCTTTTATAGTCCTTTCGCCGCAAACTTTCTTTACTATATCTCCGATGTAAACATTGCCGGTATCTACCGCCGTTTTTACATTGTCGATTATGTAATTTATTTCTACCGCGAGCAAATCTTTTACGAGTGTAGGCAATTTGCTTTGATCTTCGAGCGCGTAAGCAACTATAGTCGAAAGCGATACTTTGTCAAATACCTTTTCTTCAAGCGCGGTAAGCACGTCGCTCGATTTGATTATGTCGGTGTAAATCGAATGTACCGAAAGCGCGAACAAGTTTTGAGTGAGTTGGTTGTTTGCGATTCTTGCGGGAAGAACGCCGTCAAGTGCTTCGCCGATAGTCCACTCGCCGAAGTATTTCAAAAGCACTTCAGCCTTGTCGCTTTCGTTTATCAAATCGTTTACAAGGTCGTAAATAACTATGTCTACGATTTGAGCCAATACTTCATTGTCGGGAAGTTTTACGAAATCGAGGAAATATTCCACCGAATTTTCTTTTCCGAACAAATCTTCTACAAGTTTAAGTTTGTCGAGGTTGCCTTTAGTGGCGGACTCGACGGTTTCGATAATGTTTGTGAGATAAAGGTTGAACACGCTTTCCAAAATGTGGATAAGTCTTTGTGTGCCGTTTTCTTTAGTCCAAACGCCGTCATATTCTTTAAGTTTCATAAACGGCGCGAAGAAATCGCCGATTTGAAGAGGACTTATAAATTCTTTTATCGTCGCGAAAACGTCCTTGGTTTCGATAAAGTCAATTACGTTGTTTGCGTTGATATTCATCAAGAAATCGTATAAGTCGTAAGTTTTTTCGTTGTTTTTATCTACAAACGTATTAGTAGCGGTGTCGTAATGCAAGCCGAATGCCGAACCGATAAAGTCGCCCAACTTCAATTCGCCGAGCAATTTAGAGACAAATTGCGACGCGGTGAGGTTGCCCTTGAAGAGTTCTACAACGTCGTTCACCGACAAACGGATAGAACAAAGAAGTTCTAATAATCTATCGGTGTTTTTGCCTTCGGGAGCGATCCAATCGCCCTCGGTGTTTTGAGCATAGCCCGTGATCGCTTGAACCACTTGACCGATTGTGATATCTTTTAATATTTGTACGTATTCGTCATTTTCCGTTTTAGCGTCGAGGAAATGACCTATATCTATGTTTAATAAAGTCGAGAGAACACCGGATAATACTTTTCCTTTGAGTGACGGAATAAGGTCCGCGGTAATGGTATACGTGTCGGTTTCTTCGTCGTACACGCCGATAAAATCACCTAAAGACAAACCGTCGAGCATGTCGTACAAGTTGAACGGCTCGTTTTTGTCGAACGCCGCAACGAATTGCCACAACTTGATTTCAGCCAATTTAGCCACGCCGGAGGGTGCTTCGTTGCCTTCGCTTGTAAGCCATTTGCCGTTTACTTCATCGTACGAATATTTCAAAACCGCAACCAAAAGGTCGCCCATTTTGATGTCGCCGAGGAACGTGCGTACTATATTTGTAGGCGAATCGTCCGCAAGGAATATATCGAGAACGTTGTTACATTCCATATCGCACAATACGTTGATATATGCGTTTACGGGGTTGCCGTTCGAATCTACCCAGATTTGCTTTGCGCCGTCAAAGGTATAGCCCAAAATTTCGCCCGCTTTTACGTCGCCGATCGCTTCTTTAAAGATGCCGACGATGCTTTCGAGGGTGTAATCTTTGCGGATAAGGTCGGCAATTTTCATGCTTAAAAGACCGGACAATATGGGGTTGAGTTCGTTACCCTTTTCGTCAACCCATTGTTCGTCAACCTTTTTAAATCCTACAAAGTCTGCAAGAACGTCGCCCGCAGTGATATCGCCGAACGATTCGTCGAGAGCGTTGATTATGTTGTCGATAATCGGCGCGTCTTCGTCGAATATTTGAGCAACCGAAACGCCCGCCAAGCCTTGCAAAATCTTAGGCATAGCCTTGCCGTTTGCATCGACCCATTGACCGTCTTCTTGTTTATAACCCAAGAATTGCTCGAAAATATCGCCGAGGTTAATTATGCCCAATTCGGAAATAATCGCGTCCTTGACGTTGCTTTCGGATATGCCTTTAACGATATTGTAAAGGTTTACGTCGGACAAAACAGCCAAAACGCCGCTTGCAACTTTATCGCCGTCGTACCATACGCCGTCGACTTCTTTATATCCGAATATGTAACCGAGTTTTATATCGTTGAAGAGGTTTTCGATAGCGAAAGAATATTTGCCGTTTTCGGTAAGCACGAATAAATCTCTTACGGTTTTGCCCGCGAGGATTTGTCCGTATTTTTCAACGGTTTCTTTCAAACTTTCGCTGAACGCGCCCGCTATCGTGCTGAAAATTTCGGAAATTTGCATATCGCCGATAGAGGAAAGACCGCCGGCGTTAAGTTCGGTCAAAATGTCCGAATCGCCGTCGATAAACGTCTTGATAAACGCGCCGACTTCCATATCCTTAACGAGAGTCAAAGCCTGATTTTTATCTTCTTTAACTTCGTACTCGTAAGTGTGAGTCGCTTGATTATACTTTTCCTCGAATACCGTAGGCAAAATACCGCCGACTTTCGCACTGTTGAGCGCGGAATATAAACCGAGTTTGCCCGTCGTTTCTTCTTTGTTGATAAGGTCAGCCACCGAATAAACGGAAAGTTGAGCCCTCGTACCCGCACTTAAAAAACTGTCGGGGAAGAAGTTGAAAAGCGCCCTCGCGCTCAAACTGTCGAGAAGAAGGTTGATTCCGTCTCCGCTCGAATCGAAAAGAGTGAATATCGAAATTTCCTTCAATGCCTTGAAGTTGAGTTCTTGGTCTTTCGTTACGATTTCAACCTTGAGACCGAATTTAGAAAGAATGTCCTCGAGTTTTACGCCGTACTTCTTTTCGAGTTCGGCAAAAGTGTAACTCGACGGGTCTTTCGCTCCGTTGATAATCAAGTCGACCAAATCTTCGATCGGTTGATCGACGAGATCGCCCATCGCCGGATCGTTTACGCCAACTTTGGAAAGCGTGAGGTTTTTATAAGCCCAATACGCTCCTCCTACAATTCCCCCCACAGAGGCAGTGACGCAAAAAACGATACCAAGAATGAATGCAAGTATTCTTCTGAAAAAATTACCCATTTCTGTTCTCCTTGAAATGTTTTCTTGCTGATATTTACTATGCGGCAAAAGGGCATAATACGCCCAAAAGTCGCAAGTAATATAATTATTATATAGCATACATACACATTTGTCAATAACATATGAAAAATATTTGTATAAAAAACGGACTTTTTTTGCTTTCCTTTTCACAAAAGCGTCACAATGTCCTAAAATAAAAATTTTTATCCTTTTAAGAAACAACTTTGCGTTTTAGCACGCAAAATCAAGCGTTTTGTTTGAAATTTTACGTTTTAACCGCTTTAAAATTTTCGTCTGCTCGACCTATTTATGCCGCTTTATGCCGCCGTCGGTTTTTAATCGCCGCAACCGTTTGCCGCCACGTTTTACGTAAAATACGGCTTTTTGTTTTGAATTTTAACTTCCTCAAATTTTTCTTTATTGCCGCTTTAATAAAAAGCGAAATTTTATCTTTTATTTTTGGTTTTTCTTCGGCGAAAAAGCGTTTAAGTAAAAACTTTTACGCCTTTTTTCGTTTAGCAAACCCAAAAACTTGCAAAATTCGACGGAAAGGTATATAATACTCGTTGCGTAACGTCGCTTTGATTACCGCGTTTAGTTTGTTTTTATTTTGCGGCGTTTTCGCTCAACATCACGAGGTGAAAGAATGATTCACATAATTTACAACGAAAACAGCGGAAATAAAAAAGGCTTAAAATTTAGAAAACGCCTTGAAAAGTTCTTCGATAAAAACCACGTCGAATATGCTTTTCACAAGACCGAACACTCTGCTCACGCAACCGAAATTGCGCGCGAATTATCGCTTGCGGGCGAAAAAGACGTAATTGCGATGGGCGGCGACGGAACTTTACATGAGGTGCTTAACGGCATAGACCCGTCGGTCACCAACCTCGGAATTATACCCTGCGGCAGCGGAAACGACTTCGCTTCGGCGATGAAAATACCCAAAAAGCCCGAAAAAGCGGCTCAACTTATAATCGATAAAAAACTTAAACCCACCGATTATTACGACTGCTCGGGTGTGAGAGGAATAAACGTAATCGGCACGGGCATAGACGTTGAAACTTTGCTTAATTATCAACAAAGCAAGATGAAAAACGGCAAATTCAAATATCTTGTGTGCTTTTTAAGGGCTCTTAAAAAATTCCGTTTTTACAAATTTAAAGTCACACGCGACGACGGAACTTACGTTTACTCCGACTGTCTTTTGGCGTGTCTCGGCAACGGAAAACAAATCGGCGGCGGCATAAAGACCAACCCCAAAGCCATTCCCGACGACGGACTTTTGGATTTAGTAATAGTCAAAGGCATGAAAAAAAGCCGCGTGCCGTTTATTTTGATGAAACTTATGGGCGGTAAATTCTTGGACGGAGACAAAAACAAAGACGTCATTATTTTTGAAAGACACAAACACTGCGTGATAGATTTTGAAAACGAAGTCGTTTTGCAAATCGACGGCGAAATTTATAAAAACTTACCTTTCGACGTTTCTATAGTAAGCGACCAACTTAAATTTTACAGACCTTGATTTAATTGAAAATTTTAAAGCCCGCCACGGTCGTGGCGGGCTTTTGCGTTGTTTTTAATTTTGTGTTTGTATTTGTGTACTTTATTGATTTTTACTCGTTTCACACTGTGCGTTTTTATTAATTTTTGCACGTTTTACGCAATACGTATGGCGTAAAGTAGGAAAATTTTAGCAATACTGTCGATGCGAAAAACATATACTTACATTTGTTTATACGGCTACGCATTACGCCAAAAGCGTGTACTCGATACGGCTAAACGTTACGTCAAACATATCTACTCAACACAACTAAACATTTTATTAAAGTGCGTTCTCAACGCTGTAAACATTATGCTAAACAATATGTAGTCAATGCAACTAAACATTGCATTAAAGCGAAAATTCAATGTTGTAGACATTGCTCTAAAAGCACGCCATTAAGCACCGAAAGCGGCTTTAATTTTAAAATTCTCCGCTTTTACTTTTTACTTGCTTTTGTTTTTACTTAACGTGGAAATTTACACCTATAATAACTTTCGACACGTTATACGCAACGCCGAAAATTTTAATTTGATAAAATATTTATAAGTTTAAAAGCCGCCTAAAACGCGATAATAAAACTCTGTAAATTAAGCATACTTTTATCGAGTATGTCTTTTTAATTACCCTTTTACCAAACGATTAACAAAAGCGTCGGTTTCTGTCTGTTTCTACCTATAAAACGAAATAACAAACATTAAAAAGCAATTTATTTTTAAAAAAATTACCGTTTTTACATAATACGTATGCGGTAAAAGCGTCAAATATCGCATTTTTAACCACTGTAAATCGTTTTACCCGCACCCACAAAACAATTGATAATCAACCCTTTATAATCTGCTTTTAAGCACATTAAATATAATGATTTTTATCTTTTCTATATTCGGTGGGCGTAACGCCGAGGTTCTTTTTAAATAACTTATTTAGTGCTTGAATATCCGAGTACCCCACTTCGATAGCCACGTCGATGAGTTTCATATTGGTGCTTTCAAGCAATTTTCTCGCTTTTTCAAACCGCAATTCCCTTATATAATTATTGACTGTCATGCCCATATGTTTTTCAAAAAGCCTTTCAAAATAATATTTACTTAAACACGCGCTGTCCGCAATTTCATCAAGCGTAATCAAGCGGTTGTAATTGTTTTTTATAAATTCCAAAGACTGTTTAAGCGCAAAGGGCATTTCTTCGCGATATGCCGCCAACTGCCTATTTATATCTATAAGGATATTATATACGATTAAAGAAATATCGCAACACGTCGCTTCGTCGTCGATATCTACAATGAAAGTGTTTTTGTCTCGTTTTTTCGGCAACGAATAAATAAGGTCGTGCAGTTTGTTTACCTCTTTAATATACACTTTATTGTCAATATTACGCAATACGTTGCCTGTAATGTTGACAAAACTATCGTATAAATATTGCACGCCGAGCCCCGTTACGTGCACGTAAGAAAACTCCCAACCGCCGTCGTTTGCCTCGAAAATATGCCTGTCGTTGCAGTTGATAAACACCAAATCGCCCGGGGCGATATTGTATTCTTTGCCCTTGTAAATCATTTTCGAGCCGCCCGAGTAGGTGTAGTTTATTAAATAAGTATAGTACCCTTCTCGGTCGATTTTATAGTCTCTCGTCGCTTTTTCGTATCCCGTCATATCGACGTCGTACAAAATGGTGTTTTTGTCTTTTTTTGAAAAACAATTATAGCAATAAGAGCCGCCGTAAAACGCAAAACATATATCTGCCCTAAACTTCATAAAACAGCAATTTTATATACCGTTTTTTAAAAACGTATATTGAATACCTCCGTCAAGTTTGTTACAATGATTATAATAATGATAGTATTTTAATTAAAGTATTTATAAAATAATAATAAAAATTGTCTTTTTAAGCGCGTTTTTTGCAAAATAAATGTATTTTTCGCATTTAAACGCTTAAAAACTTTTGGGCAACTTTGTATAGTTTTATCAAATTATCGCATTGCAACCGACTTTGTATAGTTTTTGTCAAGTTGCCGCATAAAAACCGATTTTAAATACTTATTAAAACACTTTAAAATATCATACGATACATTTACGGTTTTGTCAACAGCAAACCTTAAAATAAATAAAAGGAGAAAATGTAAATGAAAAAAGCAAGACTTTTATGCATCGTATTGCTTGCGTTTATATTCACTATGTCGATGACGCTTTTCACGGCATGTTCGTTGTCTAACAACGGCTCGACCGAAAGCACCACCGACACGGTAGACGACAGCAATACGGATTCTTTAACAGATTCGGACACCGATACCGATACCGATTCCGACACGGACACAGACACCGATACGGATACCGATTCGTCAACGGACACCGACTCGTCCACGGATTCGGACACCGACTCGTCGAGTGATTCCGATACCGATTCTTCAAGCGATTCCGACACGGATATCCCCGAACCGCCCAAAGCACCTTATTATTTTGCAAACGGTTCGTTTAACGTAGATAACGACTCCGCCACCGCGCTTTACGACAACTCTTTGGCGATCGCAAACGAAAGCATTTTCACGGGCGGAACTATTTACGCAACCGTTAAACCCGGCAACAAACTCGCCGACAACGGCGTAGTATTCGGCGTGACAAACACCACCTCGAGCAAGAGTTTCTGGGAAAAAGACGGCGTTTCGTATTATTTCTTCTTCATTTCTCAAGGCGGTTTGGCATACCTCGGCAAAACGACAAACGGAGTTTGGTCCGTCCCCGGTACTGCCGCTATACAAAACTTCGACCCCACGGCAACTTACACTATCGCCGCTTCTTGGAGTAAATCCGAAACGGGTTACGACACGATCAACTGTTACGTAAACGACGTGCAATATATTTCGTATAAAGAAACAAGCGCGAAATTGCGCGGCGAAGAATACGGACTTAGAGCGGGCGCGGCGGGCGCAACCTTTACAAACGTGAGACTTTCCGACGAAATACTCGGCGAAGAAGAAACTCTCGACGATTACAACGTTGCAAACGGCACGTTCACTATGACCGACAGCGGACTTCAATCCACCACGGGCAATGCGTTAGCCGTTAAAAAAGACGGAAAACTTGCAAACGGTACTCTCGAAGTTACGATGACCCTTTCGGGCGTTGCAAGCGACAACGGCATAATATTCTCTCTCGTACCCAATTCTACGGGTATTTTCTGGGAATCGGGTGTTTCGTATTACTTCTTCTTCACGAATAAAGACAACCTCGCATTCCTCGGCAAAGTTGAAATGGGAACATGGTCTGCTTGCCAGTCGGCATATATCCCCAACTTCAACCACTCGGGCACTTACACCCTTAAAATAGAAAGAACCAACGAAGACATCGCATGTTATGTAGACGGCGTGAAATACATCGATTATACCGACGCAGACCCCTTAAAAGGCACGGGCTATGGCCTTAGAGCGGGCGCAAAAGGCGTAACTTATTCTTCGATTAACTGCGTTGAAAGCAGCGGAGAATTCGTTGAAACTTATCCCGACGACCTCAACGTAATTTCGGGTAAAGTTACGGGATTAAACGGTTCGGCAAAAGCCGCGGGCAACAACACACTCGCACTCATTAAAGACGTTGAGTTTGCTCAAGGCACTTACACCGCAAACGTAAAAGCGGTTTCCGCTACTCCTTCGGGCTTGGTATTCGGATATTCGGCAAACGGATATTACAGATTTAACACCACCGGCGGCGCGGGTTCGAGAGTAGAACTCGTAAAAGTAGAAGGCAACAACCAAACCGTACTTTACAGCAATTACCTTTCGGCGGGCTTTAACCAAGCAAACACTTATCCGTATAAAGTAGTGCTTAAAGACGGAAAAGCATACTGCTACTTCTGGAATACCCTTTACACCGTAACCGACGTTGAATTAAGCGGCACGGGCGTGGGTATATACGCTCAAAACGCGGGCGCGCGCTTTATGGATTACACGGTAACCGACGACACCACGGTTGCTACCGTAGACACGATTTTGTTCGGTCACTCTTACTTTGAACTTTGGGACGATTGGAAGACCGACCTTGCGCCTTACACCGATATATTCGGCACTTACACAAACATAGGCATAGGCGGTTCGGTTGCTCCGCATTGGACGCTCTTTGAGGCGGGCATACTCGCTTACCAACCCAAACTCGCCATTTACAATATCGGCATAAACGACCTTACGGGCGGAACTTCTCCCGATTATGTCGCCGGTCAAGTAAAGACTTTACTCCTTTCTCTTAAAGAAAAACTCGGCGAAGACTTTAAAGTAGTGCTTCTCGGCTGTGCGTACTGCCCCGCAAGAGAAACTATCCGCACTTCGATAGAAAAGACTAACGTACTTTACAGAAACCTCGCCGCTCAATACGATTGGATTTACTTTGCGGAACAAGAAAACGTGTTCTGCGACAACGGAACTACCCCCGATAATCATTGGTTTAAAGACGGATTACACCCGACTGCAGAAGGTTATCGTCAAAAAGTACTTCCCGCAATTCTTTCTGCGCTCCGCGGAGAAAATCAACCTTCTCTTTCCGAAGAAGAACAACAACAATTGCTCAACGAAGCAAAAGAAACAAAGGCTTGTCTCCTTGAAAACTACACAGTGGACGCATTTAGGGCTAAAGAATGGCTCGTTGCTCAACCCGTTTACGCTCAAGCGGTTCAAGCGATAAACGAGTGCGCTACTATCAAGCAAGTACAAGACCTCGATTTAACCGAATATATCGATCAACTTAAACAAATCAAAAACAATGCCGATTACGTATACGAAAAATTGACGGCGGGCAAAACCGCAGCCGATTTCGAAGACGCAACGTTTACAAACACGTTAAATTCTTCTTCTGACGGCAAATACAACCTTGCAAATTACGGTCATAGAATCGATACCACTTATTCTTATACCGACATGACGTTTACATTCCGTCTTTCCGATGCAAACACCAATATCGGCATAGGCGGCGTAATGTTCCGCGCGACTAACACCGAAGGCAAAGGCGTAAACGGTTATCTCATCAATTACGTAACCGCAAACAACTATATTCAAGTTTGGTATATGAAAAACGCTTATCAAGAAGCGGGAACTCCTATTCTCGAATATATCGGCGGCTGGGTATTCCCCGAAGAGGTAGAAAATACCCTCTTTAGAGCAACCGTATCGGGTAAATACGTCTATATTTACACCGAAGAAGATTATATAAAACTCGGTAAAAACTCTTACGGCTGCAGCGTAGACCTCACTAACAATGACAAATATGCCCTTTGGACAGAAGGCGGAATAGGCTTGGTTTCTTGGGAAACGGGCATTTCGTTTAAGATGGAATTATCCAACATAAACGCTGCCGAATGTCACCCCAGCGACGAAGAACAAGAATTGAAGGCTCTTTTAGAGGCTAAACAAAACGCTAAAGAAAAATTGCAAAACGCATACGGCGCAACGGGATACAAAACCGAAGACCAAAAAGCGGTTGAAAGCATTTTGAAAGAAGCGTATGCGGCAATCGAGGCGTGCCAAACGGCGCAAGAAGTAATCGATTTACAACTTACCCCGTTTACCGAAAGATTAGACGCTATTAAAACCCTTACCGATTATTTGTGGGATAACCTTTCCACGGGCAACAACTGTGAAAGTTGGGAAGTTCCCGCATTTACCGCGGCTATCAACGCCTCTACCAATAACCTTTACTCTATATCGGGCGCAGGTCACAGACTTGATACGAGCAGACAATTTAGCGACGTATCTTGCACGTTCTCTGTTAAAACAGACGGCGTGTTGCGTTATAACGGCGTACTCCTCCGCGCTCATCAAAATGAATATTTAGGTCTCGACGGTTATCTCGTAAACGTAATGACTTTGGCTGACAATGGCGACTCTGTAAACTACGTACAAGTGTTTGAATTGAAAAACGGTTACGGTAATTGGGGTTATTCCGAATACAATTATCTCGGCGGCTGGGTTTATAACGGCAGCGTAAACGGCACTGAATTTACCGTTAAAATCGAAGGAAACAACTTGAAAGTTTACGACGAAAACGGCACGCTCGGCGTTGACGTAGACCTTGCGGCTGACGGACACGTAACCTACAAACAAGGCTATGTCGGTCTTGTAAGTTGGGGCGACGCAAGCGACAACACGATGGTTATTAAAAACCTTAAAGGCACTATAGTAGAAGACGCCGAAGTTTCGGCAAAAATCAAAACCGCTCTTAAAGAAAACGAAAACTGTTTGGCGTTTAACAACGACGCGATTACCGCAAACGACGACGGAAGTTTCACTTCTACGGGTTTTGCATACAGACTTTACAACAACACTTTGGCTGACGCTTTCAGCATGACGGTAAAGGTAAGCAACCCCACGGGTGATACAGCAATTGCGGGCTTCCTCTTTAGAGCGAGAAAGTCAACCGAAGGCGACGGTATTGACGGATATCTCCTCAACTTTGTAAGCAACGCAACAAACAACTTTATTCAAGTATATTACCTTAAAAATTGTTACAACACAACGGGCGCAGCCGCAGTATACAATTATGTAGGCGGACTTGTTTTAAACGGCTCGAGCATCGACACCGAAATTACAATTTACGTACGTAATAATTATATGACTATTTCCGGTGGCAGTCTTGTAAGCGAATTCTTCTTGTCCGATAACGGCAACCCCGTTTATACTTCGGGTGGCGGCTTCGGCGTGCTTACTTGGCAAGAAAACTACTCGGCAACGCTTTCTATTTTAAGCGTAAAACCCTATTAATCAAGTTGATATATTGATTTATTAAGTAGAATTAATTAGATTTAAAAGTTAGTCGGTTGATTTTAAAAATTACGGTTGATACATTTAAAGTCTAATAATTAATTCAATTTAAACATTTAATTAATCGATTTTAAAATATATGATTAATAGTTGTTAATGTTTTTATTAACTAATTTTAAAACTTTCGGGAGCGCGGCAAATTTGCCGCGCTCCTTTTTTATTATAAGTTTTCAGTCAGCCTTGCTGACAACCCCAAACCGAATTATTGCGTTGCAAATATTTGTATTTTACACAAAATTGCAAAGCAACACGAAAAAAGGGCGGCGAATTTTATTCGCCGTCCTTTTTAATTTTTGTTAAATTATACTTGTTGTTGAATTATATTTGCTGTTAAATTGTACTTGGCATTAAATTTGTTAAATTATGCTTGGCGTTAATTTAAACCAACGCACATTAAAGCAATGTGCTTATTAAATTAAATTTCCGCATCAAATTAAAATATTTGTACTAAATCAAATACAAGTCGCTTTTATCACAATAAATCATTTTTTCAAACGTTTATTTAGTCACAAAAACACAAACGCATTTAACGCATTATTTTTTAATCCAAAACTCTTTAATTTTGCTATAACACAACATAGAACGTATGCCCACCGAGCCGCCTTGATAAACGTCAGGCAAAGTGCAAGTCAACAACGGATAGAACGATTCGCCGTTCATAACGTACAACATACCGTCCAAAACAACGCACTTAATTGTGATTTCGTTATTCGTCATTTTTATACCCGAAGAAGAAGTTACTTTTTCGATATAGCCGCCCTCTGCGGTGAATTTAAACACCGATATGTTGTAATAAATGGAATCGGCGGGTTTTTCTATCTGCACGTTTAACGCCGTGATTTTGTCTTGGTCGTTTGACGGAGATTTTGCCCCGATATACAAACCCGTGTTTACAAGCATAGAAGTTTCGGCTTTTATTTTAAGACCTACTTCGTAATTTTCAAGGTTTTCCGCGCCGTTATAAATAAGTTTATATTCACTTCTCGTGTCGGTAGTCAACAAGTCGTTGCTGCATTTTATGCCGTCTTTAAACGAACCGTATGTCGTAAACATGTCAGTTTTGCCGTCGGCAAAGTCAATTGTAGTCTTTTCGCCGTCGATGTTTATTTTGTTTTCTCCGTAATACATCCAAACGCGCATCACGTTGTTTATTCTGTTTCCCCTTACAAAGAACGGTACGAGTGTAAGCGTCGCTTCACTGCCGTTGCCCGCCGTAACAGCCACGTTTCCTTTCAAAACGTTTACCGCAAGAGGAACTGATTTTTTATTGTTGATTTTTACGCTGAACAAATCTTTTACAAGGCTTGCTTTAAACTCGCTGTTTTCAGTGATTACAAACGAAGCGTTTGTAAGGAGATTATCGCCCGTGCTTGTGTAGGTGTTGTCTTCGCTTTCGGCACAGTATACAAACGAACCGTATTGCAAAGCAACTTGATTTTGGTTGTAAACTACGTCGTCTTGACGTAAATATTTAACTTCTTTATCAAAAGTGATTTCAACGCAGTCGCCCGTAGTCCAATTTCTTTGAATATCGATATATCCGTCTTCGCCCTTTGCCGCTTCGACTTTTTCGCCGTTGAGTTTTACCTCAAATCCGCTCGCCCAATAAGGATAACGAAGTTTTAAATTGAAACTGCCTTCAGCCTCGATAATATATTTAGCGTAGTTGCCCGTGGGCATATCGGTATAACCTTTTACGGTCACGTTTTTGTCGCCTAAAGTAGTGGTTGCCGTTGAAGAAATATATTGATTTACAAACAAACTATTGCCCGTTTTGGCGTATACGTATGTCGGTAAAACGGAAAATACCTTCATGTACATAGGCGGACAGCAAGGCGTTGCGCCCGACCAATTCGGACGTACGTAGTTTTCGGAAACAAGCGGATTACAGTAATAGAACGCGTCGCCGTCGAGAGAAAGCGAACCTAAAATTCCGTTGTAAAGTTCAAGTTCTAACACGTCGGCATACTCGCTCGAACCGAAGAGAGAGAACATATTGTCGGCGTAAAAAGCCATACCTACCGACGCGCACGTTTCGCAATAACCGTCTTGCGGAAGAACGTAACTGCCCGCATACGCTTCGCCGAGAGATTCGCTCGCACCCGTACCGCCCGTGACGTACATTTGCGTGCCTACTATGTTGTCCCAAATTCTCTTTGCGGACTTGACGTAACTTTCGTTTTTAGTGTAATTACCTATAGCGGCGATACTGCTGTACCACAAGTTTGCCCTAACCGCGTGGCCCAAAGCCTCGGTCATATCCTCGTGCGAGCATTGGTCTTGAGCGTAAACCCCGTAAGAAATATTGCCGTAACGGTCGGTATAATTACCTCTGTCCTTTATCCACGCGTCGCAGATTTCAAGATATTTTTCAAGACGAATGTTGAGTTTGTAATATCTATCCTTTGAAGAAAGACCCTCTACGCAAGAATAAGTTTCTTGCATTTCATTTACAAGTTGAGGATTATTTTTATATAAAGTGTATAAGTCGAGAAGAGTCTCTTCGGGCAACGAGTGAGGCGGTACGGCAAAATATCCTTTTTGGTCAGCCGTTCCGTAAATGTAGTCGATGATAAACTCTGTAAATCTCGTAGCCGCATACAAAAGTCTCGTATCGCCGGTCGCGTTGTACCAACTTATACCCGCCTCGACAAGACAGCCGTAGTTGTATAAGTCGTGATTCCAAATCGCGCCGCCGGCCGCTTCGTCCATTACGCTTGTGCTTTTAAGCAAGTTGTAAGTCGAGAAGAAACCGTCGATTATTTTGCCGTTTGCGTCAGTGCCTGTGGTGGAAAGCGATGCCGCATAAATTCTGTCTACATAGCCTTTTACTCTCTCGGTGAGCGAATCTGCGGAAACTTTCATGCTCTCTTTTGCGGAATTTTCAATTATGAAATTACCCGCGGCGCAAATCGTCTCTAAAATAAGACCCTCTCTCCAAGGTTCGCTACCCCAATTCCACTTGCCTTCTTTTTTGCCGATTAAGCGGTTTGCGTCGGCGGGGATAAGTATTTCGCCCGCGTGAGAAGATAAGTTGTTGAGCCATGCTCTTTCGCCGTTTGCCACTCTGTCGAAGTTGTCGAACGACCCCGTCCAATCGAACATATCGAAAATGTAGTTTATGGAATAATCGGAATATTGAGTAATGAGCGTATTCCAAAAACCGTCGTTTATTTTAACTTCTTCGATCGTGAGATTTTTTATTTCGTCATATCCGTATTTCATATAGTCGTACCTAATTCTGTATTCCCTTGTCGCTCCCGTAGATGCGGAAGTGACTTTAATAGTTATTTTTTTGTTTTGATTTAATATTTCAACGCTGTCGGCTTCGTTGTATTTTTCAACTTCTATATCAACCACGTCGAGGTCGCGTTCGCCCAAATACGAATAATCGTAAGTCTTGGGTGAAAATCCGCTTATTTCTTCGCCTAAAACTTTTACGCTTTTAAGCATACCGTCGGATGCGTTTTTAATTCCCCATTTGTTTTCAAGATAACTTTCAACGGTGTTGTATTCTTCGTTTGACAACGCTTTGTTGAAAATAAGTATTTCGCCGATATCTCCGCAGAACGAATCTCCGCTTGTTCCGCCGAGGTTTAGCGGCATTGACGTATCGACGGGTTCTTTACCCTTAAAAGTCTTTTCGAGCCAGCCGTTTACAAAACTTTTGCCCGTGCCCTCGCTTCTTATTGCCGAGAGAATATAAGGCGTGTTTTGCGTAATTTGCGCTTTATATTGATAAAAACTCGTCGCCGTACCCGAAGAATAACCCCAACCGAAGTTAAAACCGTCTTCTATGTTGAAAAACCAATTGTGATTAAAAGGCGAACCGCTCAACCTTGACAACAATTCGTGATGACCCGAGGCGTAATCGGAATTAAGCACGACGAACATAGTCATATCGTTTAAATAAAAGCCGCTGTTTGCGCTTAAACTCATGTAAGTGTCGGCGTTCATTCTAATCGAAGAGCGACCGTTTATGCTTCCGCTCGACCTAAAAGTCGGGGCGTGGCTACTGTCGGTTTGCGTTGCGCTTGTCACTCCGTCGAGCGTGGGCGTAACTTGGTTTTGCCAAGCAAGCACCTTATCGCCGTCGTTTAAATCAAGCGAGTCGGCGTCGAGCCATAATTGCAAGCCTTCGGTTTGCGCGACTAAAGTTTTATCGCTTTGTTCGGCAAATACCGCAGTACTCGGACAAACGCCTACGAAAACACTCAACGCGCAAAGTAAAGACGTCAATTTCGTTTTTAATTTGGTTTTCATAAATACTCCTTTTAATGATTTTTAAATAATTTTATGTGTAGACAAAAGTCATTTTTAATGTTATAATAAAAATATGAAATATATCGTGTTTCCAAAAAACAAAATAATCACACATTGCGAATCGGGCATTGCCAAGTCTGAAAACATTTATCACGTAAAACGGACTATGCCCATGACCGAACTTATGATTTTAACGAGCGGCGAGTTGCATATAAAACACCTCGAAGAATACGTTTTACACGAAAACGACGTGTTTTTACTCCCTCAAAACGTGCTTCATTACGGCACTCAACCCTCTACTTTTATAATACATTGGCTGCATATTATTCTTCCGCCCGATTTCAGCATTATAGAGGACGATTTGCCCGAAGATATAAGTTTGACGCACATCGTTTTGCCGATGAAAATAAACGTCAAAAACCTAACCAACATTTTAAATTTGTGTTATCAAATCGAGCAGTACCCCGTCACCGCGGCTACGCAAGACGTGAGAAATTCTCTGATAAAAGCAATTTTGTGCGAAATCGCCTTGCAGTCCACCGACTATCGTGACGGAAAATTCGTGTCGCACAAAAGGCTTAATTCGATTATCAACTACATAAACTCGAATATCACTCTGCCGATTACCATCGATTCGCTTGCGGAAAGGTTCGAGTATAATCAAAAATATATATTCAACCTTTTTAAATCGCACTTAAACATTTCGCCCCTTCAATATATAATTCAGCAAAAGATGAGCACGGCTAAAAATTTACTTTTAAGCACCGACAACACCGTCGAGGCAATTGCCCTTTCGCTTTCTTACGACAACCCGCAATATTTTATGCGATTGTTTAAAAAGACCTTCGGCTACACCCCGTCGCAATACAGAAACATGTATTCGCACTCGCTGGAATTATACTTAAACGAAGACAACAACGTGTAAAAAGCATTAATTTTGCAAAAAAAGTCCTAATATTGCCTGCCTATGGTTTTGTCCGTAGGCAGGCTTTTAATTTGCTTTAAACCTTTTTATGCCTTTCTTTGTTTTTTATTTTTAATTACAAACAATACCGAAACAGCCAAACCGAGCAATACAAGCGTTCCGCTTTGAGACTTAACGTCGGAGAAACAGCCTTTCTTTGCGGGCGGGTTTACCGTGGAATCGGTCGACGAATCAATTGTCGAGTCGCTCGTGGAGTCGCTTGACGAATCGCTTGAAGTTGCGTCTTCTTCCCAACAAGCGTACAACGTGATATCGTCCGTAAATTCTACTACTTGGCAGTCGTCGTAAACCTTTTCGCCGTTTTGCGTGGTTGCCCAGCCGACAAATTTATAACCCGCTTTTATAAATACGTTTTCGGTTATGCTTATAAGCGACAAAGCGTCCGCTTTCATATCTTCCATAGTGCCTTCGCCGCCGTTTGCGTCGAAAGTAATCGTATAACATTTAAGCACCCAGTGAGCGTACAAAACAACGTCGTTGCCCTCTAAAATGCCCGTTACGTTTTGACCGTCGCTATATACCGTAACGCCGCCTTTAGTGAGCGACCAACCGTCGAACATATAGCCGTTTTTGGTAAACGCGTTGAGCGTAAGTGCCGTGTTTACGTCATACGTCATCTGTAAAACTTGCATTTCGCCCTCTCCGCCGTTTGCGTCGAAAGTAACGGTGTAAGTCTTGGCTGCCCATACCGCGTATAACGTAATATCTTCGCTGAACGATGCCGCAGACTCTTTATCGGAATATTCTACTTCGCCGTCGGCGGTCGTTGACCAACCCATAAATCTATAACCCGTTTTTGCAAATCCGCACTCGGGGATAGTTTCGTCTTGAGAAGTTGCACTGAAGTTTTGCATTTCGCCTCTGCCGCCGTTAGCGTTAAACGTAATGGTGTAAGAAAATTCTTCCCAAACGGCAGTCAAAGTTATGTTGCCCGTGCCCGCTTTAATTACGGTGTACACGTTGCCCGCTTCGTCTTTCCATCCTCTGAAAATGTATCCGTCTTTAGTCGGTTGAGTCAAAGTGTAGTTTTCTTTATTTTTGTGCTTTATCTCTTGTTTGTCTTCGCCGTTGATAAGCGTAATCGTTGCCTCGAGTAAAGAACGAGAATAGCCGTCCATAATAATATTTACTTGTTCGCCCGTAAGCGCGTCGGCAAAAATTCTTACGTTGTCGTAAGAAGCGGTTATTCTTCTATCGTTTTCGTAAACAGGACCGCCGAGCGTAAACCAAGAATTGTTTTTATCTTCAAAGTGGTTGGTGTTGTTATACAAAGGAAGATTTAACGCCAAAGACGCGATTTCTTCGCCGTCTACGTAAACCGTCAACTTTTCTTTAGTCAAAGTAACTATGGTGTTGTACCACATACCCTCTTCAAAAGCAAATTGTTTACCCGACGAGGCTAACGTCCAATCTACGCTCCATGCGTCGCTTGCGTTGTTGTTGTAGACAATTTCAAACGAAGAACCTTTGCCTCCTTGACATACCATAAACGACATAGTTTGACCGCCTACGAAAACATCGAAAAGTCTTACCCATTGATATTTATTTCCTTCTTCCAATTTAAAGTCGAGAGAGAAAGTCGCCTCTGACATACCGAGGAAATAAGTGGAATTGAGTTTTCCGTTTTCGCTTCTCGCCAAAAGCGCAGCCGAATTGCCGTCGAGATACATTGCGCCGTCACTATATTGCGGTTGAGTCGTTACGCCGATAGCGGTTTCTTGCGGCATTGCGGTCGCGTTGTAATTTCTTACGTTGTCTTTATATAAATTTTCTTCGTCGTCGAACGTGTATTCGTCAATCATAAACGAAAACGTATCGAAACCGTACTCGTCTGCAATTTCTTGCTCGGTGAGTGCCTTTTGATACACCCTTATATCGTCGAAACCGCCGTAATAGTCGGGGTGGCTGTCTTCATATGCCGACTGACCGAGATAGAAGTGCGAATTTTCGGAATACAACGCCGAAACCGTCTCCCAATTCGCTTGACAAGTCTCGGTGAGGTGTCCGTTTTGGTAAATCTTAACCTCGTTGCCGCTGATTACGTAAGCCATGTGATACCATGCGTCGTAAACGGGGAAAATAGGAGTATCGAACGCTTGGTTATTGCCGAAAACAAATATATAATGTCCTCCGTGATAACTTGCATACGGGTCGGCACGCAAAGATTTGTCGTTGTCTTGAGAATAAATACCTATTTGTCCGAGATACGCTTCCGCGCCCGTGGGGTGATAAAACCAACCCGAAATGGTCGCTTCGGTTTGTCCGTCGAATACGCTCGTCGGCAAATTGAGATAGTTTTGGAATTTTGTGTCTTGAGCGTTTATAAACAACGCCTTGCCGCCCTTTCTGTCAACGGTGTACATATGACTTTCGTCCGTTTTGTTCACTGTTGCGTCGGCAAATTCGCCCGATGCGGAGTTTTTGCCGAGGTTTTCGTCGTCCTCGAAGTCTAACTTGTAGACTAATTTGTTGTCAGCCGTTTCGGCGGCAACTTTTTTACCCAAATTCAAAGTAAAGCATGAAAGCGACAATAACACAACCGCGCACATCACGCCAATAAATAGTTTCTTCATTTTTTTCCTCCTTTATTTTAAAAGCGTCAATTATATTTTAAAATTTTCCGCCTCGCTAAATCAATAAAGATTAACTTATATTTGGTGTACAAAAGTCACATTTTTAAAAATTTATTTAAGAGCGCATATCTCAAAATTTTTTAAGGTGTATGCCGACGCTTAACGCAAAACGCATTTAAAAAGGTTTTTAACGATTTAAAACATTTGCAAAAAAAGTATTGACTCAAAAAGACATTTATTATACAATCGATACAAGGAGAAAAAACCATGTACACAGCCGACGAAAACAGATATAAAACAATGAAATACAACCGTTGCGGAAACAGCGGACTTAAACTTCCGATAATTTCGCTGGGATTATGGCACAATTTCGGCGACAATTCGTCTTTTAATAATATGTGGGAAATGTGCCGCACCGCTTTTGACAACGGAATTACCCATTTCGACCTCGCAAACAATTACGGACCGAGTATCGGCAGCGCGGAAAGAAATTTCGGGTTGATTTTAAAAAGTTACTTAATGCCCTACCGCGACGAAATGATTATTTCGACCAAGGCGGGTTACGACATGTGGGAAGGTCCTTACGGAAGGGGCGGCAGCAGAAAATATTTGCTTGCGAGTCTCGACCAAAGTTTAAAAAGGCTTTCGCTCGATTACGTGGATATATTTTATCATCATTGCATGGATAAAGAAACGCCTTTGGAAGAAAGCATGCTCGCCCTCGACTCCGCGGTAAAAAGCGGAAAAGCGTTGTATGCGGGACTTTCTAATTACGACGGCGAAACGCTTGAAAAGGCAACCGCCATACTCGACGAACTGCATTGTCCGTTTGTAATTAATCAAAACCGATACAATATACTCGACCGCACGATAGAAACCAACGGACTTAAACGCACCGCCAAAAAATTAAAAAAAGGCTTAATAGTTTTTTGTCCGCTATCGCAAGGCTTGTTGACCGACAGATATTTAAACGGCATACCGACAGACTCGAGAGTAATGACCGACGGAAGATTTTTAAGCGAGAAAAACATAAACGAAAGCACCCTTAAAAAAATACGCGCACTAAACGAAATCGCGCTTGAAAAAGGAATAACTCTCGCCCAAACCGCACTTCTGTGGGCACTTAAAGACGACGACGTAACAAGCGTGCTTATAGGCGCGTCAAAGCCCTCGCAAATAGAAGAAAATTTAAAAATTTTGTCTTTAGACCCGCTCACTAAAGAAGACTTAATAAAAATCGACAAAGCGATACTTTAATTATTTTTATAATGCTTTAGTTTTATATTTAATTGTAGATATTTGATTACATATTTGACCGCAAATATTTAACTAAAAAATTTAGCCACATACATTTAATCGCATAAATTTAATTGTATATAGTTGACCGAAAAAATAATTTAACCGCGTATATTTTATCGTAATTATTTAACCACAAAAAAGATATTTGACTGCATAAATTTAATCGATAAAAGAATTTAATTACAATTATTTAACTTTGTATATTTAATCACAAAAAAGGCTGTTTTACGCAATACGTATTGCGTAAAACAGCCAAATTTATTTTTATATCAAATTTTAAATTAAAGCAACGGTCCTAAAAGTTGAACTGCTTTTCTTTTAAACCTTACCGAAAGTTTTGCCTTTTGTTTTGCCGTTTCGGTCACTTCTTTACTATCTTCAAACAACTGCTCAAAATCGGCTTTTACATCGTTTATCGCACTGCAACCCGCAAACAAACAGCCGTTTTCAAAGTGCAAAAACAAACTTCTAAAGTCAAGGTTTATCGTGCCGACAGTCGCGATTTTATCGTCGCATAAAAATTGTTTTGCGTGTAAAAATCCGGGGGTATATTCGTAAATTCTCACGCCGCTTGCCGCCAATTCGTAATAATAACTTCTCGTAATCGAGTACACGAATTTTTTATCGGGTATTCCGGGGGTAACTATGCGGATATCCACTCCCCTTTTTGCACACAAAATAATTTCGTTTTTAGTCTCTTCGTCTATTATAAGATAAGGCGTGGTGATGTACACGTAATCTTTCGCGCTTTTCAAAATATTGAGATATACGTCTTTGCCTATATCGTCGTTGTCGAGCGGACTGTCGCAATAAGGTATTACGTAGCCTTCGCCGTCTACCTTATAGTTTTCAAGCATATAATCTTTGGGATTTTCGTAATTGCGTTGCGTTACGTTCCAGATTTGCATAAATATGGCGATGAAACTGTTTACCGCTTCGCCCTCGACTCTCACGCCCGAATCTTTCCATTCCCCGTAAGGGTGAGTGAAGTTGAAATATTCGTCGGCTATGTTATAACCGCCCGTATGCGCCACTTTTCCGTCCACGACGGTGATTTTTCTGTGGTCGCGGTTGTTCATAAACACGCTTATTACGGGTATCATCGGGTTAAACGACCTACATTTGATGTTTTTCTTTCTCAAACGCCTTACAAACGACCTATCAATAAAAGTCATACTGCCAATATCGTCGAAAACGACTCTGACGTCAACGCCCTCGCTCGCCTTATTTTCAAGAATTCTCTCTATTCTGTGCCAAACGGTTGCGTCTTCGATGGCGTGATATTCCATAAAAATGTACTTTTCCGCACTTTCCATGTCTTTAAGCAAACTCTCGAGCGCGTCGCAAGTATCGCCGAAATATTTTACGTCGGTGTTTTTATACACGGGAAAATTTGCAAATTTTTGCAAATAATACGCTTGTCCGTAAAGGTCGTGGTTTTCTTCGTTTAACCCCTCGAGCACTCCTTCTTTGTCCTCAAGCGTGCTTTCGGTATGCTCTTTAATTTTGGCAAATCTCTTTTTAATCAAACTCGAGCCGTTTATTTCACCCAAAAGGAAATACAAACAAGTACCTATAATGGGCGTAATGGCAACTATAAGCACCCACCTGAATTTATATTCGTAGTTGCCCTTTTTGCCGTAAATACTGAAAATTACGATTATCGCCAAAATGCTCATGGCTGCTTGATACACAACGAAATACGAACTAAGCCATATAGCAAAATATATGATAATCGCCACTTGCAGCAAAACGCTTAAACCGATGACTATCGCACGCCAAATGCTATTGCCGCGTTTTCTTCTCATCTCGGCAGTTTTCATGATAAATCCCTCCTTTGTAAATGTAAAAAGTATTCGCTTTTAATCGCTGTTTTATATCATTATATATTACCTATACATTGCCGTTTTACGCCGTCATTTATACCGTCGCGATTTTAAAAGCCGAATTTACTTTTTAATTAATTGCTCCGCACATTGCGTAGCAATTTTTAATGCGCAGTTTTTAGTTTGTTGCACCACGCGTTGCGTAACAATTTTAGTTTGTTATAGCGCACGGCGCGTAAGTTTTAACACGCAGTGCGACGAATATATTTTACTATAATATAAAATTTTGTCAAACGATAAACGCATATTTTTTTATTTTTGCCGACAATTAGGCAAAATTTGTCGTTTTTTCACACCGAAAACAGCCGACACACACAAGTCTATTTTCTATTAAACAATATAAACTATAAGAAGTAAATCTTTTGACTAAAGTCAAAATCTTTCAAGTCCTTGCGGACTTATGCAAAAACACAATGTTTTTGCATTTCTAATTATGTAAAATGCGAAATTGTAAACCCTTGCAAGCAAGTTTCCAATTTCTTATATTATAAACTATAAGCCGACTTTTGCCCGTTTTACCGCAACCGTATGCTTTAATCGCAACATTTTGTCAAAAATTTTACCCCGCTAAAATTTAATTTATTTAATTCTCGCTCGGCTGGCACAAGTAAGAGTGAAAACGACATTAATTACACGAAAACAAAAATATAAATCCCCGTGTGGCTACACAAAAATGCACGTATTTCCAACCTTGGTAGAACAAACCGCAAACTTGGCACAGTTTTATCGTTTTCTGCATATTCTTGCGGCACATAGTGTTTTTACGACGTAAAGTCGACCGCAATATATACAAGTCGGTCTTGTTTTTGCATATGGCTGCGGCTTGTTTGAACAAGGCAAACGATTGAACACGTACTATACGTACTTGAAAGTCGTTTAACGCAGTACAAATCGACTTGACGGCGCAAAAATTGTTCTAATGGGGTTGGTAATACGTACGTTTTATATTTTTTCAAAACAAAAAACGCACCCAAGCCGATTACTCGAATTGCGGTGCGTTTTGCGTCAAATTAAATCTTATAACAAGCGAAAATATCGCCTTTTATCGATAAATTACCGTTAGCGTGCGTTTTTCGCAGCAAAACACTCACTGCAAAGTACCGGCTTGTCGCCTTTCGGTTGGAACGGAACTTGACACGCCTTTCCGCACTCCGAACAAACTACGTCGTACATACGGCGATTTGCGCGAAGATTTTTCTTAAACGCGTCTCTGCACGCTTTACAACGTTGAGGCTCGTTTTGGAAGCCTTTTTCGGCATAAAATTCCTGCTCGCCGGCAGTAAAAGTGAAAGTTTGTCCGCAATCTTTGCAAACTAATTCCTTGTCTTGATACATTTTCTTTACCTTCTTTCATATATTATGGTCAACCCATAAAACTATTGTAACACACAATTTGACCTTTGTCAATGCTCATTTTTTATTCTTTTGCGCCTAAAATCAACATTTTTTGCTCAAAAACGGCGTTTTTGACATATTTTTCGCTTGTTTCGCCCGCCAAAACCCATTAAACCGCATTACGCCGCCGACCATATCAATTGACGTTTATTTGGTTTACGGTAATTTTAGACGAACTGACGAAAAACGCAAACGACGAAACCGTTTTACTGCCCGTCGCAAGGGTAAATTCGTTTTTAAAATATCCGTCCATTGTCAAATACAATTTGCCGCCGTTTATATTCACTTCAAACCTATGCGTGCCCACATTGATATAATCGTTGTCCACCGCATTTCCGCTTAAATTTTTATAATAAGTCGATGAAAAATAAGAAGTATCCCACGAAATTTCGACCTCGCCGCCGTCGGACATATAAAACACTATTCCGCCTCGACACAAATCTCTGCTGCCCGTATCGTTGATAAACTCTCCGTTATGAACAACGAACGAACAGTTTAAATCCGTATTGTTTACGTTAAATTTTTTAGAATAGGTCCTATTGCCGCCTATCGACATTATTTTTATGCTGTCAGCCGCAGAATCGTTTTCGTAGTATCCGCAAATCGCCAAAGTCGTCGCCACGAAATAGTCTATTCTGTTTACAAGCAGCGACTTAACGCGATTTATGGTGTCTTCCCACTGTTGCACGCTGTAATTCATACCCCAACGCGCGACGTGGTCGTAAAGTAAAGGTTTAAGCGTACTTGCCATACTTTCGAGTTTTTTGACCATATTCGTCTTTGACAAATTCGTTTGAGCAAGTTGTAAAACCCTTTCGCAAAGTTCCTTTTTAAACGACTCGTTGTCGAGCAATTTTGAATAAAGTATAAACTTATCGTAAGAATAATCGGTGCTCATCGTGCCGCCGTAATAGTCGTATTCTTTGGGCACGAGATAATTTCCTCTATCGTTTAAAAACGCAAAATCCACGTCGTGCATGCACGCTCTCCATTTGCCGTCGTAATAGGGCTTACTTGACGTTTTCAACGTGCGCCACATGCGGAAATTGTTTAAATTAGCAACGTGATCCCAATTGTGCGCAAACGCCTCGAAAATCATTAAATCCATAAAACTGTCTTTATCGATAAGGTTGTTTACGGCATAATTATATACGCTTGCGTTTGTGAAATCGTTGTTTTCAAAATATTGCAAAAGTTCGTTTAAAAGCGCGGGAGATTTTTCCTCGTCGCCGTCTTCTAACACGAACCCGCCCGCATAGTCGTAATACACCACGTCGCTTTTTTTTACGCCGAAATTATCGCTGAAATAAGTGTCGCTGTAATGTTCTCTGATGGCGTAATAGCCCCAATATTCCCCGTTGAGATAAACTATGCACGGTCTATAACCCGTTGTGGAAACGTTAGTACCCTCGGCGAGTTGCTGAATGAGCGCGTCGTTGAAATGCGTGTCGGCTTCAAACGAATTGCCGCCGTTGTGCAGTCTCATACGGGTAAAACCCGTCAAAAAATTGTCGGCGTCGCCTATTTTTGTTCTATCGCCGTAAATGCCTATTTGTTGAGGAGTGTTTTTGTTACCCTTTTCGTCTTTATTGAAATTCAAATGCAACGTTCTTTGCGGATAACCTCTCGACCAACCGCCGCCAACTTTGATTTGAGAATTGACGTTGAAACTTTCGCCCGTTGAGTTGTCGTAATACTCTAAATTAGCCCTATATTTTTCGTCGGAGAAAATATTGTTGTACATTCCGCCGCTTGAAAAAAGGTCGTCATAAGGCATCGTCACACACACTACGGGAACGCTGAAATACTCTTTTGCGTCCGCTTTTACGACATACGTCATCGATGAAGTTGACAATTCGTTGCCGTTTTCGTCGAACACGCTCGCCGTAACGACAGTACCGAGACCGAGTCTGGGGTAATTGTTTTTCGATTCTATATTGTCGTAATAAGCGTAAGAAAAACATTTGCCGTTGCCTTGCGTGCCCGTTGGGTCACCGAGTACCGAAGTAGTCAATTTATATTCGGAAATATCGCTGTTTGTGCGGTCTTTTATGCTTATTAAATCCGTAAAAACTTTATCGTTTAAAGTCGGCTTGTCTCCGTTTAGGGTATATCTTATTGTATACGAAGGGTCGCTCGCGACAAGTTGAAGGTCGAATTCTTTGTCGTAAGTGCCGCCTTTTTCGGTCGCGTAAAGATAATCGTTTATTCTATAGTAGCCGTCTTTACCGCTAACGGTTATCGTAAAGTTGTCAAATTCGTCTTCGTTGCCGCGCAAATACGCCTTTACGGTAGCACTGCCGAACTTTAAACCTTTTGCAAAATTACCCTCGATTTTTACGCACTCGTCGCCGCTTGTAATTTTGTAATCGACTTCTTTTTTGCCTTGTAAAAATTGCGGCATTATTTTCAAACTCTGCCCGACGGAAAGGTCGACATCTTCCACTTTAAATGCCTCGGTTTCGGTTGGCGTATCGTCGCTGTCGCTTCCTCCGCCCGTATCAGAACTATCGTAACCGTCGTCGGTGCTGATTTCTCCGCTCGGTTTGCCGCCGCATGCGCTTAAAACAAACAAGCACACGCACAACAATAAACATAAATATTTTTTCATTTTCTCTCCTTATCATTCTGCGACTAAAAACGTCGTCCGCATTTTTTATTATATCATTATACCACTGCGGTGTCAATACCGAATTTTTTAAGTTTTACACTTTAATCTACCTTTATTTTCTGCAATTAATCAATTTTTATCGAAAAACTTTTTTATAAAAAAACGGCAAAGCGCAACCGCCTTGCCGTTTTTTGTTGAACAGTAAAATTATGGCATTTTACTTGTGTCGTGTATTATTCGTTTACTCTTCTTTTCTTAACGATAGCATAAACCGCTATTAAACCGAGCGTCAAAAGCATAATATTGCCGCTTTCTATACCGCCCTTGCAACCTTTCTTTCCGCCTTTGTTGCCGCTGTCGGAACTTGCTCCGCTGTCGCTCGTATTTCCGCTGTCCGTTGACGAATCGGTGTCGGGGTCGGGTTGCTTTTCTTCAAGAGCCTTATATGCATCGTCAAGTGCCTTATATGCCGCGTCTATCGCGCCTTGAGTTGCGTTATCGTCAAGGTCTTC
>CAKQKQ010000014.1 GCA_934249265.1 uncultured Clostridia bacterium
GCTTTATCTATCTTATATTGAGTGAGACCGACCGCTTTTTCTGCCTCTTCGAGCGCGGTTTTAAGCACGCTGTAAGTTGCTTCGGTGTAGTCGTACTCTTTATAAGTTTTAGCCGTCTCGATAAGCATATTAAGACTACTGCTGTCTCCCGCTGCAAGTTGCGCCTCGTTTGTAACTATCTTTAAATAATTGATTTCGCTTGCTTGATATTGACTTCTTATACCGATATTGCCCGCCAAGTTTTCATCAACTTCATAGACGAATAAAGGTTTAGTTGCGCCGTCTACAAACACCAAAATAGTGGAGTTTAACACAACAACTCTTATAGTGCAATCGTTTCCGGAAACTTCAATCGGGTTACCGGTTAACATTCCTTCAAACGCGCCGTTAAACTTATGCAAATTTATTCTGTAACCGCTTCCGTCTTTTTCAAATTGCACGTTGTAAGCGTTGATATTGTCTGCTTCGGGCGATACGTCTGTTGCAAAAAGGTACAAACCGACGTTCATACGGTCTTTCAACGCAACGTTCATAGTCACTTCAAAAGTCTTGAGCGGCTTTACATTGTTCCACATATATTTTACTTCGCCTGCGCTGCCGAATACAAGTTTTCCGTCCTTAACTTCCGCAGTCGAACCGCTTGTCGTGTAAGTCGTAAATTCTTTATAATCTTCGGTAAAGTCGTAGTTGTACTCTTCACCTTCGACAACGTAAGGATTACTGTTATCGTCGTCTTCAACGCTTGCATCGTCGATATAAACTTTAGTGCCGTCGTCGCCGATATGCTCGATACCCAATTGCACGGTCGAATTCTTTAAAATACCGAACGCAAGCGAATACGTCACAAATTCTTCGCTAATTGAATCGATAAGTTTTTCGGCGAGTATATCGCCCGTTACAACGTCTTTAACAAACAATTTTGCACTACCCGACAAAAGTTTTACTTTCATATTGAGATTATAATTGCCGAAAAGTTTGTAAATACCTTGATAAAGTTTGCCATTGCCGTCGATATAACCCGCGTAATCGTCTATCGTCACGCTTTCTTTGGTGTCGGCGGTAAGCGTTTGTTTAGTACCCATTTTTTCAACGCCGACGTTTCCGATACTAGACCAATAACTGAGACCCATTACGAATTTGGTTTCGTCGCTAAAACCTCTGCCCTTGTGAACCTTTTTGTCGAAGTTGCCGTTTTCAAAGTTTTGCGCCCCGATAGTTTTCATATCCGTAATTACGTTTGTGACGTTTACGCCATAGAAACTGCAAGCAGAAACGTAGTTGTTGTTGATAATCGTGATATCGCTTACGGGCGAATAGTCGCCGTCTTCGACGGCGTCGGTACTGCCGTAAGTTCCGTCCCAATAATTGCTCTTGCCGTAGAACGGGTTATCCGCCCATACGCCCACTGCCGTACTCGTTCCTCCGAGCACGCAATTTTCAACGTGAATATTGTATATACGCACCGAGTATTGGTCGCTGCAGTCGCTTGCCCACGGTATAAACGTAATTCCGTGACCGCCGAACAAATTGCTGTTTACGATTTTGAAATCGTGCAACGATTTATCGGCTTTTTTGCTCTTTTCACGCCAGATAGACAAATCGTCGCGCGGGTCGTTGGTAGTTACAGCCAAAACCAATGCGTCGTCGTTTGAATATAAATTACATCTATCTACAACCACGTTGTTTACCGCAGTCGAGAAGTCGAAACCGTCGCCGTTGATACAGTTTACTTCGGCTAAATCTACGTTTCCGAAGTATACGTTTGACGATTCTCTTATATAAGCGTGCCAACAACTGCATCTACGCACGTTGAGGTCGGAAATTTCGACGTTTTTGCTACCGTAAATTCCGATAGGCACAAGGTGAATAACGTTTTTACAGCCTGCCGTAATGTTTGAATCCCAAGAATAACCGTTTCCGTCGAGCCATTCGGTACCCGTATCGTCCATGCGGATAGTGCCGCCGCCTGTTACTCGCACGTTTTCGGCGTCTTTCACGAAAATAAACGGCAAGTGCATAAGCGCAGACAAGCCCCAAGCGACGCTTTGTCCCATATTTTCGTGTCCGTGATAAACGGTGTATTCGGTGTAATCGCTTTCTCTGTGCGACTGCCACAAAATTGCACCCGTTTCTATGCGCAATTCGACGTTGTTTTTCAACTTAACGCCCGTCATAATATATCTGCGACCATAAGTATCGCTGCTTCCTGGGACGATAACCGTGCCGCCGCCTTGAGCAGAAACATAATCTATAGCATTTTGAATTGCAACCGTATCGTTTGTAAATCCGTCGCCCTTTGCACCGAATTGCTCGTCGGTTACGTTTACTTCAAGCGATTTTAAAGTGAACGTATACGGATTTTCGCTGAAATCGCGCCAATTTTCGATCATGAACATTTCGGACAATTTAGTTCCGCCGATATAATCGTTTCCGTCGGAAACAACGGCGATAAACTTGCTTGAAAGTCTATTCATGTTGCCGTTTGTAAACGGGAAAGTCACCGCAAAATCAACGCCGTTTGCCTTTGCGCTTGCAAGTTTTACGTTGCCGCTGTAATTAATCGCTTGGTTATAGTTTTGTACGCTCGTTTCTAAAATAGTTACCGTTTTGCCCGCAAACTTTTCAAGTAATCTACCCGAAACGGTAACGGTATCGTTTTCGGCGTTTGCAATAGTAGTCATTTCGGTTGCGCCGTACTCGTAAATGCGAGCCTCTCTCGAGAAGGAAATTTCATCGATTTCCACAGTGCCGTCGTCCGCGCCTTCAAACACAAACTTAAATCCCGAAAGATAATGTTCGCACATTTTAAGTTTTGAATTGCTTTGCCAACAATTGCAGTCAACCACGTCGGACAAATTGAAATAATAAGTCGTGTAGTCGCTGTTGGGGATAATGTCAAACGTTTTCGACTGACTGTCGGTATAATCTTCATCGCCTTTTACAAGGAAATACAATTTTAAAGCCGTTGCCGCGCTGTCGTTTTTCATACGCACGACAAAGGTATTTCTTACGCCCAATTTTGCGCTGTATTTATTGCCGCCGCTTACGAAAATGTGCGGAGACACGATTTCGGCATTGCCGCTTAAACCCACTTTCATCACGCCGTCTTCCCACGCAATAGTCGCGTCGTTAGCAGTAAATGCGTACACGCCCCTTGCGTCGTTAAACTCGAAGTCTAAATAACTGCTGTAATCGGGTTTGTTGTAAGATAAAGCAAGGTTTCTCATTTGCGCGGGACAACCTTTGCTCGTCACCAAAATTCTGCTTATGGGGAAAGACCCGACGGTAACGTCCAAAGACGAGTTTGTGCAAATAAGTTCGTCGTTTAAGTAAAGAGCGAAATAGTCGTCAGCCATAACGACTTTCATTTTATACCAAACGTTTTTACCGAATTTTTCGGCAGAAAGTTCTTTACGGATAAATCTGCTGA
The DNA here is from genome assembly GCA_934249265.1 of uncultured Clostridia bacterium. GTDB lineage: Bacteria > Bacillota > Clostridia > Christensenellales > Borkfalkiaceae > CAKQKQ01. The sequence goes on from CAKQKQ010000014.1 coordinate 3,431, forward strand.
TGGGGTCTTCGGTATCTTTTTGCACGAAAAGTACCGCAGGACCGTTGCTCGCCGTATTCGGCCAAATCGAAAAACGGTAATAATTGTTGTTTGAATAAATCACTATGCCGGCGTATTCTCTGTCGCCCGTCGTGCCGTCGCCTTGATATTTAAACTCTGCCTCGACGGTGTTGATTTCGGAGAAATCTTTGCTGTTGTACTCGATAATCGCCGTTTGATTATTGGTCGTATAAACGCCGTCATTTTCGGTTACGTTTTGATTTGCCGACCAACCTTCTACGGGTTCGGGCTTTTCGACTTCGGTAAGCGAAACCGCCGCGTTTTTCATTTCTGTAGGACAACCCTTGCTTACTATCATTACTCTGCTCCACGGGAATTCCCCTACTGTAACGTCCAAAGACGAGTTTGTGCATATAAGTTCGTCGTTTAAATAAAGCGCAAAATAATCGTCCTCGATTACGACTTTCATTTTATAATAAACGTTTTTACCGAACGTTGCGGCGGGAAGTTCTTTACGAATAAGTCTGCTTATGGGGTCTTCGGTGTTTTTCTGTACGAAAAGTACCGCCGGACCGTTGCTTGCAGTGTTCGGCCAAATTGCAAAACGGTAATAATCGTTTTTGGAATATACGATTATACCCGTGTATTCTCTGTCGCCAGTCGTGCTGTCGCCTTGGTATTTAAACTCCGCCTCGATTGTGTTGTATTTTGAAAAATCTTTGCTTTTATACTCTATTGTAGCGAGTTGATTATTGGTGGTGTAAACGCCGCTGTCTTCGGTCACGTTTTCGTTTGCCGAAAAGCCCTCTACGATTTCGGCTTCTTCCACCTTTTCAAGCGAGATGTTTTTAATCGAAGGAAGTATGTTTTCCGCTTGAATTACAAGCGTTGCGTTTGTAAAATCGGTCGTAACGTAATCGCCGATTATCGACATGTTGGCATACTCGAAAGTCGCTTGATTTTTTCCGACCTCGATACTTACGGTATAATAATTACCAGTATTCACGTAGTCGTGATTTCTGCCGACTAATTTATCGTTTTCGCTGTATATATACATTGCTCTGTCCATCGGCTTAAACACAAATTTTAAATTGTGTCCGCCAAGCGACGTCAACGTAACTTGTACGTATCTTTCACCCGTACATTCGCCGATTTTAAAGTCAAACGTGAGTTTGTTGTTTTCGCCCACGCTGCTTAAAGTCATTTTGCGAAGGTCTGCCTTGTCTCCGGTTGCGTTGTAAATTTGTTCGCCGTTTTCTTCGACAAGTTCCCACTTGTCAAGCGTCCACTCGGTTTCGGCTGCCGCTTTTTTCATCGTCGAAAAACTTGCCGTAAACAAGCAAAGCGATAATGCGAAAACCAAAAACAACGCAAACGTTAAAGTTTTTCTTTTTGCCATAATTTTACTCCTTATTGTAATTATATATTGTTAGGACTGTCGCCCCGTTTGCCTAAATTTTGATAACAAGCATTTTTTGCGTTAAAATTTTGCAACAATAACAATTTCGCTTTAAATTTTGCCGCGACAACTAAAATTTTACCTTGAATTAATTTGCCGCAACAACAATAAACCGTTGCTGCCGCAAAACTTTTTATCTCAACGCAATTTTTTCAACGCTTTTTTCATCGCGATTTTAAATGCCGAAAAGCCGAAATTTTGCAAGCAAATTTTCGACTTCCTTTGTCACCATTATAATGATAACTTACTTAAATGCAAAAATCAATGTAATAATTATCGCAAAATGTGGAAATTTTATCTGTCTGTAAAAACCCTAAAATATTACCTTTTTGATTAAATTTTCACGGTTTTTGGCGTGAAAAAATGATTTTGAACGTAATTTTGCCGTTTTTTCGCATAAAATCGCATTTTGCACGTAATTAATTTGAGTAATTTGCTCGACAAAATACAATTAAAAAAGTAAAAATAGAGGTCAACCGAATGTGGTTGACCTCTAAGTCTATAGTAAATTATTTACTTTTGTTTTAATTATGCGTTTGCTTTTCTTCTTTTAATGATAGCATAAACGGCAACCATACCAAGCATGAAGAACATTACGCTTGTCGTCTCTATTCCGCCGAAACAACCCGTCTTTTCTTCGGTTTGAGAGCCGCTGTCCGTAGTTGCTCCGCTGTCGCTTGCGTTACCCGAATCTGTAGAAGAATCGGTGTCGGGTGCTTGCTTTTCTTCAAGTGCTTCGTATGCGGTGTTCAATGCGGTGTAAGCAGCGTCTACGTCTGCTTGTGCGTCTTCTGCCGTAAGTGCTTTTGCACTGTCAAGAGCCGCCTTTAATGCCGCATAAGATTCATCCGTATATTTGTCTTCTTCAAGTGCTTCAACAGTAGCGATGAGCGCATTGAGTTGAGTTAAATCAGCCTTTCTTATAAGTGCGTCGTATGCCGCTTTCAATGCGTTATATGCCGCGTCTACGTCTGCTTGTGCGTCTTCCGCTGTAAGTGCTTTTGCTGTTGCAAGAGGAGTTGCCAAAGCCGCATAAGTAACGTTTGTATAATCTGCCGCATTGAGTTCTTCAACGGTAGCAATGAGTGCGTTGAGTTGAGTTAAATCAGCCTTTCTTACAAGTGCGTCGTATGCCGCTTTCAATGCGTCATATGCCGCGTCAACGTCTGCTTGTGCGTTTTCTGCCGTAAGTGCCTTTGCGTTTGCAAGAGGAGTTGCCAATGCCGCATAAGTTGCATTTGTATAATCATTTGCATTGAGTGCTTCAACCGTTGCGATAAGTTCGCTGAGGTTAGTCATATCAGCCTTTTCTACAAGTGCGCTGTAAGCAACATTCAATTCTTGATAAGCATAGTCTACTTCGTCTTGAGTTGCGTTGTCGCCAAGTGCTTTTGCGTTTGCAAGAGGAGTTGCCAATGCCGCATAAGTTGCATTTGTATATTTGCTCTCTTCAAGTGCGTCAACAGTAGCGATAAGTTTGTTAAGTTCGGTCTTGTCGCCGGCCTCTTCGGTTACTTTTTCAAGAGTGAGATTTTTAATAGAAGGAAGAATTCTATCCGCTTCGATCGTCAATTTCGCGTTTGTGAAATCGGCAAGAGTAAGAGAATTGTCAGCAAGTTTATAAGTCTTATTCATAGTTACGTCTACGAACGAGAATACTGCGTGACCTTTATAGAATTCCATAGTCGCTTGGTTGAAACCGCCCGCCGATACGTCGTCGTGGTTTTGACCGTCTAATCTGATGCCGTTGTAATGAATATAAACTGCATTTGCGTCAAATCTGAAACTCATTTTCAAAGTTTGACCGTCGGTCGAAGTAAGAATGAAGTTGATATATCTTTCACCCGTGCAATTGCCGCGGCTAACGAGGAACGTAAGTTTGTTGTTTTCGCCAACGCTTTCTAACGTCATTTTGTGCGTATCGTTTTGCGCACCCGTCGTGTAATAAAGAATATCGTCGCCTTGTTTAGTGATATCCCAACCTTCCATTACGAAATCGGTTTCGGGTTTTTCTTCTACAGCAACTTTGTCATAAGTAAAGCCCTTTACAGAAGGAAGGAAATTGTTTGCTTTTACAGTCAATTGTGCATCTTTAAAATCGGCTAAAGCAGCGTTGTATCTTGCCGTTCTGCCCGTAAACGAAATTAAAGCGTATTCTGCCGTCCATTCCAAAGTAACTTCGTTCCAACCCGTTGCGGATACGCTGTCGAATTTTGAAGACGCTACTTGAGTGCCGTTATAACTTACGAACATTTCTTCATAATAGAAAGACATTACGTAGTCCAATACGTTGTCGCCTGCAGTAATCGTAAGTTGAAGACTTCTTTCGCCTGTAAGGTCGCCCTTTCTTACCGAAAACTTAATTTGGTTGTTTTCGCCGAGGCTGTTTAAAGTCAATACGTGATTATCGGCTCTGTCGCCCGTTGCGTTGTAAACGTATTCGTTTGCTTCGGCAACGAATTCCCAACCTTCCATTGTGAAATCGTTGTCGGGTTCTTCGGGTTGAGCCGTACCGATTTTTTCCATATTAAAGTTCTTCATCGAAGGAAGAATTTTGTTAGTAGTGAAAGTCAACGATGCGTTCGTGAAATCTATTTCTTTGTTGTAAATTCCCGTTGCGGTCTTTCCTGCGAAATCGAGAGTCGCATAAGTATCGTGGAGTTCTATAGTTGCGGTATTCCAACTGTCCAACGATATACCGTTGTGGTTTTCTCCCGCTAATCTATTGCCGTTGAGGAATATATACAAACATTCAAAATCGGGTCTTAAATATAACGATAAAACTTGGTTGTCAGCCGTAGTAAAGTTGAAAAAGGCGTACCTTTCTCCCGTGCAGTCGTTGAGTCTGAAGTCAAACGTGAATTTGTTGTTTTCGCCGATGCTGTTTAAAGTCAAGTCGTGAGCAACCGTTTTGTCTCCCGTTGCCGTATAAACTTGCTCTCCGTCTTCTTCGGTGATTACCCAATCCGTCGTTGTCCATTGCTCTTCAGCAAGTGCTTGCTTCGCCGTAGCGAAACTTGCCGTAAACAAGCAAAGCGACAATGCGAAAACTAAAAACACAACAAACGTTAATGTTCTTCTTTTTGCCATAATTTTTCTCCTTATTATATTAATTTTTATTGGGCTTTTGCCCTATTAACCTTTTTTAATTCGGCTTATTTAAGCCTTTTTGTTTAGCATTTTATTGCGCTTACATTTATAAATTCGTTTTATAAAGGCGTTGCGCCCGATGTGTTTAAATAATAATATATAACGTCGGCGCGCGTAAATGGAAAAATCTTTTTTAATATGGAAATATTTTTGTTTTTTGTTTTAAATCGATAATTTATCCTATTTTTAGCCTTAAAGCGCAATAAAAACGCGTGTTTTAAACAATTTTCAACTATTAATACAATAATACCATTGCTTAAACGCAAAAACAATGTAATATTTATCACAAAATATGGAAATTTTATCTGTCTATAAATTTTTAAGGCTAATTTCTAACTTTATTATGTTAATTTTTTATCGTTTTTAGTGCTATGCCATTTGGTTTAAATCTCACTCGGCTGACACAAGAAGGGCTTGATACCTTACCGCAATTTCGTTTAGTTTTCGCAAGGAAAGTAATGAACTTCCCAACCCAAGCGAAAAACGCCCGAGAAAAAACACTTTGAGTGAAAAACTCTTAAATGAAAAACCACACCAAGCAAAAAACTATTTAAAATATTTCACTATAAAAATATAGCGCGCTATGAGTTCGCAAAATCGGACTTGAAGCGCGCGTTTTTTATCTAAATTGCCGTGTTTACGCAATACGTGTCACGCAAACACGGCTAAAAGGGGGAAAAATTATATGTCGTATTTAGTTTTCTTTTTGCGCATAAATATCGCCGCCGAAGCAAGCATCATTATCGCCGCAAGTTGCATCGTTCCGCCAACGCTCGATTTGCAACCGGACTTTTTAACAGCCTTTACGGTTACGGTTGTGTTGCCGTTTATTGTAAACGAGTATATGCCGTCTACGCTTTGTATTTTAGTGCCGTTTACAAACACTTCCGCATTGCCGTCAACGATAAAGTTTACGGTTGACCCGTCGGCATATTCGTCGCCGCTGTTAAGCGAAACGTTTAAATTGTCTTTATTTTCAAGCGTGACTTTATACATAGCCTTGTCTACGTTCAACGAGTTGGGCTCGGCAATTTCAAAAGTAGAAACCGCCACCTCTGCTCCGCTTGTGTTTATCGTAAAGAACAGCGCGTCTCTGCTTTCGTTTGCCCTTTCTTCCACAAGCACGCCGTCGATATACACTGCCAACTTCCCGCCCGAATATTTAGCGGTCAAGCGGTGTTCGCCGGAGGTGTAATTTGCAAGATTTATATTGAAATCGGTGCTGAAACCAGCGTAGTTTTTAAAAGTGAGCACAATTGCTCCCCTATTTCCGCTGTTTACCACGTTGAATTTCATCGCCATATCGAACCTCTTGTAAGAGCCTCTGCTTTCGATATTGTTTCTTCTTAAATCGGATTTAAGCAAAAGTTTGCCGCCGTCGAGTTTGCATACGTCGAAGTTGATAAGCAAGTTTTTGCCGTCGAATTTATCTTTGAAATACTCTCCCGAAACTTCCGAAACGCCCGTGTATTCCACGTTTGCGTCGTCGATATAAGCGATTTGGCTTTCGTCTCCGTTTAACATTGCGCCTATGCGGTAATTGCCCGCATAATTTACGCTGAACACAAGAGTCGAAGTTGTAAAACTATCGCTTATCTGCGCCTTACCCGTGTGCAAAAGCATACCGAAACTATCCCGCACGAACAGCGAAAGTTTGCCCGTGTTGTCAAGCGTTTTTATAGTGAATTTATAAGTGCCTTGTTCGAGATATAAACCTTGGAAAAGTTCGCCGTTATGTTTGATATATCCGCTGTAACCCATGCCGTCGGCAATTTTTTCCGTGCCGAAATTTTGCTTGTCGCCGCTAAAAGACCAATAAGAAAGTCCCGTAACGTAACTGCTTTCGTCGGGGAAGTTCGCTCCCGTACGCACTACTTTGTCAAACGAACCCAACTTAAAGTTGGTTTGGCTTCTTGCGGACGGGTCGTCGTTGTCTTCAACCACAAGATTTGTCACTTTCAACTTGACGTTTCCGAGATAATACTCGAAGCCTTTTAAATAAACGTTGTTGTAAAAATGCACGTTTTTAACGGGCGTGTGGTCGTTGTCTTCGCTTTGGTCGTAAGAATCGTATTTGCTGTTGCCGTAGAACGGGTCGTCCGTCCAACAACCTACGCTCTTCTCGCCGCCGAGCACGCAGTCGTGAATTTCGATATCTCTCAATTCCTCTAAATAAGAATTAGGTGCGCCCGAACCCCAAGGAATAAACGATATGCCGAAGCCGCCCCAGAAATAAGAATTGCGCAAAACGAGATTTTCGCAAGCGTTGTCTTCTCCCGGGCGAGACGGACGGAATAAAAATCCTCTCGGGTCGTCGTAACAAGTACACAAACCGATCGAGTCGTCGCTTGTATAAGTCATTACGCGGTCGATTATTACGTCTTTGTCGCTCGTGACGGTAAATCCGTCCGAAGTGGAACAACCTACTTCCTTTTCCAAAATGTTGGCAACGTAAATGTTTTTGCTGAAACTCATATACATATGCCAAATGTTAGAACGGGCTATCGTGAGGTTGGTTATGTCGATATTTTCGCAGTTGTACACGCAAATGGGTAAAATGTGAATACGGTTTGTACAACCCACGTTTTTTTGCGGATTACCAAGGAAATAATTTGCGTCGGGTTCTTCCGCGCCGATATCCGTCATTCTTATAGTGCCTTCGCCCGTGAGTCTCACGTTTTGAAGTTTATTCAAGAAAAGCAACGGATAGTTTACCGTAGAACCGGCGTGACACCAACGAATACCGTTGATACCTACGTCGTGTCCGTAAGTGGGTTTTGAAGTATCGTATAAAGAATTTTTTTCGTATTTTTCGTAGTGATAGTCGCTTTCTCTGGAAGACTGCCAAAGTATCGCGCCTTTTTCTATCTCGAATTCCATGTTGTCCGCAAGGCGCAAATGCGTCGCGACGTAACGTCTGCCGTAAGGAGTCGAAGTGTCGCCCCTGAGTATAAGTTTTCCGCCGCCTTGCGATTTGATATAATCGATAGCCTTTTGAATAGCCTCGGTATCGTCGGTGTAAGAGTCGCCTTTTGCCCCGAATTGGTCGGCGTATACCGTAGGTCCGCTTACTGTAAAACGAGTGACTTTTTCGGAAAAGTCTGCGTAGTTTTCTATTTTAAACGACGGCGCGACTTTTACGTTTTCCACAGCCGCAATGAATAAATAAGCGAGTTTTGATCTGTCTGTCGAGTCTGTCGCCGAGAAATTAACCGTAAATTCGCCGTTTGCCGCCACCTTTGCGGAATTTTCCAATACAAGCCCTTTAAAATCGAGACTTTCAAGGTAGTTTTCTACGCTGGAACGGTAAATATGCACTCTTTTGCCCGCATATTTTTTATCTACTTTGCCTTTTACCGTCACTCTGTTTGTGTCGGGGTCGCCTTTACATTCGGTAACCTCGCCCGCAAACGGGTAAATGGGGTCTTCCCGTTCAAAAGTAATCGCGTCGATATACACCTCGGTTGCATTGCCGTTTGCGTTGCCCTCGAAAATAAGTTTAAATCCTCTTAAATATCCCGTCATGCCCGCCGTGTCGGACAAATTGAAGTAATACGGGGCGTATCCGTCGGTGAGATTTACCGCGAAATATTTGCTTTTTTGCTCGGAATATTCTCCGTCGTCGGAAGTGATATATTTTACCGTTACGCCCGTAACGTTGCCGTTTGCTTTCATTCTCACAAGCAAGGTGTTTTGCATTGTCAAAAGCGCACTGTAGCGTTGACCTCTCGTCTCGTTGATTTCGGGAGAAGTAATTTCGCCGCTGCCGTTTTCAAGCAAGATTTTCATTGCTCCGTCTTCATAAGACACGCTTGCGTTGTCGGTTTTAAAAGTGCTTACCGCAGCCTCGTTTTTAAACTCTAAATCGAGATATCCTACGTTTTCGTAGTCCAACTCGGTATGTGAAACCTTGAGATTTTTTACCGAACAAGCGTCGTACCAAGTACAAAGCAACGCCCTTGTCCACAAAGTTTCGCCTCTTGTGTCGAACATTTTATACATTAATCTGCCGTTTAAGTAAGCGACGAGATAGTTTTCGTCCAAAACGACTTTTAAGTGTATCCAATTTCCAGAAGAAGTTTCGCCGAAACCCGTGCCCGTAAGCACTTGTCTCAACAAAAGATTATCACCCTTTTTCACTCTGGAAACGGGGTCTTCGGGGGTGTTGGGCGCAACGTCGAGCAAATAATAACCTTTAGAGGTGTTGATTTGAAGAGCGCAAAAACCTTCACCGTTGTATGCGCGAACGTATCTTATATCCGCCTCGATAGTGTTCATACCCTCGCGCGAGCCTGTGTATTCGATTATTGCCGAATATGCCGTGGTCGTGTAAACCGCTTCGCCGTCTTCGTCGGCGAGAGTCCACGAACCGTCTGCCTCCCAATCGCCCGTAACGGGTGTGTCGGGGGTCTCTACTTCTTCTTTTGAAAGTGCCAAATCTTTAATTTCGTTGGCGCACTTCCACGAACAAACGAGTGCGCGTTGCCACTTGATATTGCTTGAAACGATACCATCGAAACATTTTACGCCGTTTACATAGCCCGCGTAATATCCGCCTTGCAATATAAATTTGATATCGATATCGCTTGCGCCGCTCACGTCGCCGTAAGTATGCTCGTCGAGATTTACGCTTTTTATGGTGCTGTCGCCATATTTAAGAGCGGCGACTTTTTGCTCGGCTTCGGTCAATACGTGGAAATAATAATATCCCGTTTGCACGTTTATTTGTATGCCGACTTGCGCGTCCCACGCAAAAGTTTTTTGATAGTTGAATTTTGCGCTTACTGCGTTGTTTTCGCCGAAATCGCCCTTATATTCAACGACCGCACTGCCCTCGGAAGTGCATTTATACACTCCGTTTTCCTCGGCGGTATACAAGCCGTTGTTTTTCCAACTGCCCTCGCCCGCGGGCGGAGTCGGCACGTCGGTCGTGTCTTTTTCGCTTACGGATAATGCCAAATCTTTTACTTTGTTGTACGCTTTCCAAGAGCAAATAAGTGCCCTTGTCCAAGGAAATTCGCCGTCGAGCGTGCCTTTAAAGCACAACTTATTGTTTACGTAACCCGCGTAATAGTCGTCCATCAAAACAAGTTTCATTTCCGCCCACACGTCGGGTTGAATTGTCCCATAATAATCGGGGTCTAAATCTTTGCTTGCAATGATATTATCGCCGTATTTAAGCACGGCTTGTTTTGTCTCGTTGGCGGTCAATATGCAGAATAAATAATAATTGTTGCCGCTGTTTATTTGAATATCGACTTGTGCGTCGCCCGCGCACGATTGCTGATAAGAAAATTTTGCGCTAACGGTGTTATACTTGGTAAAATCGTCCGCAAAATATTCCACTACCGAACTTTCTTCGCTCACGCAAGTGTACAAATCCTTGCCGTCGTCGTCTTGCGAAAGCGTATAGCCCGATTTTGCCGTCCACCCCTCCGCTTTTACGATTATCGAATCGACTGCGCCTATCATCGCGAAAACGCTAACGATAAACAAGCACAATATCGTCGTAAATTTGCATTTTTTAGTCATTTTTGCTCTCCTTTTCGGTTGAAAAACTTTTTGAGTTGAAAAGATTTTTAATTAGAAATGTTTAGTTTTTTGAGTTGATACTTTTAATTTTTTACAATTAAAATTTTGCCTTTTCGTTGTTAAACCTTTTACTTTTGAAGTAATAAAATTACCTTTTGAATTAAAAATTTTAATTTTTTGCAATCGAAATTTTGCTTTTTCGTTGAAATAATTGTTTTTGAGTTAAAAAAATTGCCTTTTTATTACATTTTATAACTAACCCTTGTTTTTACCTTATCAAAACGCTCCGTATGCGCATTACGCAGCATTTTCCCAAGATTTTAAGCCTACCGATTAAAGATAAACGGCGGGCTTTTTGTCTCGAGTTGTAGTAAAAAAAGGATTATTTATCTTTGTTTTGTTCTTCGTAAAATTTGCGTTTTATCTCGTCGTAAATTTCGTCTGGAATAACCGCGTCGCCTTTAGAACACGACGGCAAAACGTCTTTGCCCGCGATGCTTTCGTCAACACACGCCACGTCCCCACGATAACGTTCTCTCACTTCTTTGTCCCTAAAATCGGGTATTTCTTGCGGAATACCGCCGTTTAACGCCGATTTATACGCAAACAACCCAGGCAAAAACATATCCGTCGCTTCGTACACGTCGATTACGTCGGCATCTTCCCCTTTAACCGCGCTTACGAAATTTTTAAGCATAACGTAGTCCGCGCGGGCATGGAACGACCTTACGTCGAGATTTTCGGGATACTGATATTCGGGTACGAATTTATCTATTTCGTCGCAAGACTTGCCCTCTTCGGTATCGAGCGACACGTAAACCGTGCCTTCGGGCTCGTTAGCGGCGGTGCGCGCGCTTTCTATTCTGCCGAGACTGCCGTAAATTGCGTAATAAACGCTGTTTTTAGTGAGTTCGCCGTGCAAACTTTTGACTATCGCGCCGTTGTTTAAAACCACGTTTTCGACTGCAAACGGAGCGGAATACGCGCCCATTCTGTACATTTTATTGTTGTATTTACCCTCGAAACCCACTACGCTTACCGGTCTTAAACCCGTTGAGTGAATGATAGGTCCTAAAGAGTGCGTACAGTAATAAAAAGCGTGTTTGCGGTTGCGCCAATGGTTTTTGTCGCCGTAAGTGAGCCTTGGCCAAATGTCCTCGCAATTATGCACATATTCACCCTCGGCATACTCTATTTCGCCCAAAAGTTTTTTATCGCACAGCCTTTTCATCTCTCTTGCGGCGTCCGAATAACAATAATTTTCGCCGTAAACGTATATAGCGTCGCTTTTTTCGACGGCGTCGCACAGTTTGACAATTTCGTCTAAATTTCTCGCAAGCACCACTTCGCTTAAAACGGAAATGTGCTTTTCAAGACAACGTATGGCAAACGGAACGTGCTCGTTCGCGTAATTAGCCAAAATCACCGCGTCAATTCCGCTTTCGATGAAATCGTCGAAATTTTCGTAAAGTTTAGCCGTAACGCCGTTTTCTTTAAGCGCGCGGTCTACCTCGTTTAATACGTCTTTGTTGAAATCGCACACAGCGTGCAGTTCTATTCTGTCGTCGAGCATGCAATAGTAAATTAAATCTTTACCTCTGCCGCCGCCCATGACGCCCAATTTAATTTTTTTGTCCATGATTTTTCTCGCTTTTCGTTTTTAAAATTTTTTCGATTTCCAAAAATTAATTTCAGTTTTTTTTGAAATAATCGACACCATTTCGTTATGTTCGTTAGTATTTTAACATTGAATTTGCTTCTTTGCAATGAAATTTTTATCGCAACTTGTGGAATTTTTATCTATTTTTTGACAGCAATTTTTTATTTCAAACGTTTGACAGTTTGGAAAAAAGCGGCTATGATAAAAAAAGAAACGCACCTTTATATGCACTTTTATATGCGACGTTGTATGCGGCAAAAATTCGATTTGAAAATAACAAACGCGCAAAATTAAAAGGCAAAACGGCGCATATTATTTTAGTTATATTTTAACAATAATTCATATATTTAGTAAAGGCAATTATCGTCTGTTTTTAACGTTTTCTTATCGTTTTTAAACAAAAAAAATCGACCGCCCTAAAGATTTGCGTAAAAATTAGCGCGGTTAAATTTTGAGATTTTTGCGGATATTTTTGCCTTTTAAATAAAAAATTTTATTTAATTATTTTTAACGCATACTTTTCGTTTATTTATCGCGTTTGCGGTGAAAATTAATACAAGTCACAAATTAAATGCACGAAACAAATTAATTAAACACGGCACGTAATTACACGGCACAAAGCATTTTACAGTATTATACCCAAAAAATTTTATAAAAGCCGTTTCGGCGGTAAAACTTTATAAAAACCATTTCGTATGTATTTCAAACCTTGGTAGAACAAACCGCAAATACGGCACGTTTTTATCGTTTTCTGCATATTATTGCGGCACATAGTGTTATAATGGGGTTTGAAATACGTATGTATCAAATATAAATTTTAGGAGTAACGCTTATGTTGCAGCACAACACGGAAAGCATTTGCCAATTTCCGCGCAATAAAACCGATTATGAAAGCACTTTAAACATAGTCCATTTTGTGTACGAGCCACACCCGCTCAACTGCGAACAGTTTGAAATAAGAAATTATTTCACGCTGTATTTTGTAATTTCGGGCACTTGCACTTTTGAAACCGATTATAAAAAATTCGATTTGAAAAAGGGAGATATGTTTTTCGTTTTTCCCGATAAACGCTTTAAATATACGCACGACAAAGCCAAATTTATTTATATTTCGTTTACCAATATCGAGGCAAAACAAACGCTTGACAGACTAAACGTGAGTTACGTTTCGCCCGTGGTGAGAAACCAAACTCAACTTATCACGACGTTTAAAAAAGAATTCGAGGTGTCAAAGCAAAACCTTATGCCCGACTTAACCGCAAAAGGACTTTTATTTTTGACTTTCGGGCATTTTTACAGTCACGACAACACAACTTCGTCTGAAGACAAAAAGCACAAAACTATCAAAGAAATCGTGGCGTATATCGACAAAAATTACCAAGACGCCGACCTTACGCTTAAAAAATTGAGCGACGAACATTATTATCATTTCAATTACATTTCCCAAACTTTTAAGGAAATTATGGGCGTGCCTTTTGTAAAATACATCACTTCGGTGCGAATTAAAAAGGCGCAAACCCTTTTGGAAACGACCAATTTAAGCATTGCGCAAGTCGCCGACGCCGTCGGCTTTAAAGACTCGAGTTATTTTGAAAAGGTGTTTAAAAAAATAAAACAAATCACTCCAACAAAATACCGCGATTTATATTCGGTAAAAAAATAATTTTAATCTTTTGTCTTTGATTTTTTTTGCGATTTGCGGCTTGCAACTTTTGTCGTTGAATTTTTGCAAACATATACCCTTAAATTTTTAATTATTTGAGTAATTACCGCAAATTTTTAAATATTTATATTTTACGTTTTACTGTTAAATTTGCTCATTTTCAAGCAAACCATATAATTGCAACATTAATACGATATAATTGCAACTTTAATATTATTTTAAAAAGACGCAAATACGATTTTTAAAAGGCGCAGCGAATTTTCTTCGCTGCGCCTTTCACTATAAAATTTTTAATCGTTTTTATCAAATCTCCACATTGCCATTTTAAAAATATGTGAATATTCCTAAAATTTTCACTGCTTAAAATTTATCAAAACATCAATATGAAATACAATTTTTAATAAATAGATTTATTCACTATTCTTTCTCTTTTAATATAAATATAACACCAACGTTCATTAAGTAGATTTATACATAATTTTTTTAATTTAAACATAACCCGCAACGCTCATTAAATAAGTTTATTTACTATTCTCTTTTTCAACCTAAACACCCCCGCAAGCCGAACGGCTTGCGGGGGTGTTTATATAACAATTCACTTTAGTATTTTAGTTTCTATTTTAATTTCAAGCCATACTAATTTGCAAAGCGGGAACAATGCCGATGTTTCTGGTAGTTATACTAATAGTGTTGTGATTACCATCATTACAAATGCTGCTAACAATTTCATACGAACCGCCGCCACCGCCTGGCGAACGAAGCCACCAATAACCATAATTTTCATAATCCCCTATATCCCAACGAACTCCCCTTGCTTTTGCAAAATCGGTTATTTTAAATTGTCTTTCGATGTTACTTGCAAAATATGCAGAATTAAATGCTTCACTATAACTTAATACATATACTTTATCCGATGTGTTATTACATAAATATGCATTATACGGATTATCAGGATACATAGTTGAACTCGCTTGATTATATACTGTAGTCGTAAGTATAGCATTTTGTTGTTCCACTATAAACGCAGAATTATAAAAATTATTATTCAAAAATTTCCTCAAATAGGAATATTCGTAATTATTTGGATATATTGTCTCAATACCGATTTTTCTAAATTTTGTATCTGAATAATAACCATACCTATCAAGTATTAACTCGCTTATCACTTTAATAGAATTGTCATTTTCTTCTAATACTCTCCATTTTATAGGTTCTACTTTAAACCATTCACTTGTTTCATAGTTCGGGTCGTATGTAATTTTTGATCCATCACTATATGTATAATATGCTGTCTCTCCATATTCATTTTCATAACTACCATGATGATATGGTGACACTGTTACTTTTATATACATTTCTCCGTTATACTCACTATAACCATTTTCATTCGTTTCGGTTAATTTATCTAATTCTGCAATTAAATTTTCATCGCTCACGTGCGTTTGAGGATAACTACCAAAATTGACATATTTTTTTCCATCAACCTCATAGATTTCGGGAGTTTCTGTTTCTAATTTAGGTATTTTTTCGGTTTTTGTTCCTTTACAAACCGAGCAAGTGTAAGTCTTTTCGCCTTCTTCGTCTTTTGTTGGCTGTTTGGTTATTTCTCCGTCATTGTACTTATGCCCGAAAAGCGCGCACTTATCACCCATGGCTATAGCCGTTATCCATTCTAATTCACTACCTGTGTAGTCGGGGTAATAATCTTTGAAAATTTCATAAGCGGATTTTCCGTTTTGTCCGTCTTCGCCATTTACTCCGTCCTTACCATTTTCTCCGTCTTGACCGTTTGTGCCGTCTTGACCATTCGTTCCTTGTTGACCTTGGTCGCCTTTTTCGCCTTTAAGCCAATTTAAAAAGTCTTGCTCTGTTCCACTGTGTCCGTTTTCAACCCAAATTTGATATGCGGACTTTCCGTCTGCGCCGTTTTTCCCATCTTTACCACAACAAATAAAACCCGTAGCGCACACTACCACAAGTAGGCACGCAATTAAAAGTGCTACAATTTTCTTCATGTTTGTTATCTCCTTTTTAATATTAAAAAGACCTCGGCGTTTGCCGAAGTCTTAAAGACGATAACAATTAGTCAAAACATAACCGACTTAAATTTTAAGGCTGTATTTAGGCGCAACGCCTAATCGAATTTTTGCACGTTTTCGCTGCCATAAACGACGGCATATTTCGCCGTTTAACCCACAAAACGTCGCAACCACTTCAAAAATCAAACGCCCTTAAAACTTGACGAAATTCGGCTTTTTTTCAACCAAAAAACTACCCCCCCCCCGAATTTTTTAATCGAGAGGAGGTTAGGCTTAACCAATTTCTTTTTTTATCATTATATACCCTTGACTTTTTTGTGTCAATTCAATTTGTTAAATTTTTACAAATGCCGCAATATATTTCTTTTTAATTTTTAATCAAAAACAGTGCCGCTTTACGTCATTATTTATATTATTTTGCCGTTTTTACGCAATACGTACGCGGTAAACGAGGCAAATTTAATATAAAACGCTTTCCGTAAAATCGCTTAAAACACACCGCCGAAGCACTGCAACACGGTCGCAATTTTTTTAATTAAACCTTTTCCAAAGTAATCAAATGCGAATCGAACTCGTTTAAATAAATCGACAAATTAAGCCCTGCGTTCATATAATAATCGCCCGTATGAGTCGTTCCGTCAAGGCTGTTTTTATAAGTCGCTTTGGGGTCTAAACCTTGCAACTTCAAAAATCTTCTCGCACGCAAACGCTTTAACAAATTCACGTGCAAAACAAGGCATTTCGACTTGTCTTTGCTTACCATATCTATGGCGAAAGCCTCTTTGTCAAACGGCGATATAAGTCTATATAAATCGCCCTCGAGTACAACTTCGTCGTGATATTTATTGAAAATTTCGTTGACTTCGTTGAGTTCGTCAATTTCGTTTTGTTTAAGTTTTCTGGGGTCTAATTCAAACCCGTAAGAGCCGAACAACGCAATTTGCGCCTTCGTCCTATAAGGCGTAATGGAATTGTCGTTGACGTGCGCACCCATGACCGAAGGCGGATAAGCAAACGACGTGCCGTATTGAATAAACAACCTTTGAATGGGATCGTTTTCGTCGCTCGTCCAAATGTCGGCAAAGTAGAAAAGCGTGCCGAGGTCGAACCTTCCTCCTCCCGAAGCGCAACCTTGGAAATGTATTTTATCAAACTTTTCGGTGAGCATTTTTGCAAGTTTGTAATATCCCAAAGTGTTGCGGTGATAAAACTCGCCTTGTCTGTCTTTACCCAAGTTTTGAGCGTAACAGTCCTCTAAACTTCTGTTGTGATCCCACTTGACGTAGTCGATATCGTAAGTGGAAAGAATTTCGGCAATTTGGTTGTAAATTTCTTCGACCACTCTATCGTCGGCAAAATTGAGCGCGACTTGGTGACGAGAAAGCCAAATGTCCGTACTGTAATCAACGGCGGCGTACTCGGGGTGTTTTTTAAGTAGGTCTGACTCGAAGTTGCCCATTTCGGGCTCGAACCACAAACCGAACTTCATTCCGCAAGCGTGACACTCGTCTATTACCTTTTTCAAATCGACCTTTTTAAAATTCAAATACCAATCGCCGAGCGAAGACGTGTCGTCGTCTCTTTTGCCGAACCAACCGTCGTCAAGCACGAAAAGTCCCGTGCCGAGAGTTTTTGCCTTTCTTATAAGTTCGATAACTTTTTGAGTATCGAAATCCATATAGCAGCCTTCCCACGAGTTGAGAAGTATCGAGCGGTAAGCCTCTATATTGTTGTCCTTAACAATGTTGTTGCGCACCAAATCGTGGAAGTTTCTCGACAAATCGCCGAAACCGTTTGACGAATACGCGCTTATGCCCTCGGGCAATACAAAACTATCGCCCGAATTTAAAAGGTACGAAAAACTTTCGTCGTTGATGCCAATGTTAAGTCTGGTTACGCCCGCTTTGCCCACGCACGCATTGCACTTAAACGCGCCCGAATACATAATGGAAAAAGCGTAAACTTCGCCGCTTTGTTCGGTAGCGTCCTTATCGGCAAGCATAACAAACGGGTTGTGTTCGTGCGAACTGCGACCCGTGTTTGACTGAACGACCTTGTTGCCCTCTAAAAGTTTTTCTCTTCTAAACTGTCTTTCAAAGCACCACTCGCCCGGGAAGTGAATTAAATCGAAATCGGCGCGAGCAAAATCGTGAGACAAACTCATCGCTTTTTCAAGCATGAAAGGCTTGTCGGTGTTGTTTTTAATCGTCGTGTTTCTGATAATGCAATCATACTTGTCGAACACGGACAACGAAACGACCACTTCGACATCTTTATATTTATCTTTTAAAGTAATTTCCAAAGTTTCTGCCTCGCCGCTTTCATCTCTCACGTAAGGCAACACGTCAAGCGCGGGCTTGCCTTTGTAAATGCGGTGCGAAACGTAAATAAATTCGAGTTTGTCGTTTGAAAAACCCCTTACCGAAATAAGCGAAGGTCTTGCGTCGGCGTACTTGTCGGAAGGCACTAAAAACTCGGTGGTGTTTTCCCACAAGTTGTCGTGCTTTGTCTCTTTTTGAGTCTTTTTATCGTAATAATAAGCATACCAATCGTCGCACATATATCCGTACGAATCGAAATCGAACTTTGAAAGGTATTTGCCGAAATACGGGCATAACACTGCTCCGTCTTTATGAATTTTTACGTAAAAAGAAAACTTTTCGTTGTGTAAATGAAATAAGTTTTCTTCCTTTAAAAACGTAATTGCCACAATAATTCTCCTTTTTAAATGTGTATATTTTTATAAAAAACTGTCACTTTTACGCAAAACGTGTGCTGTAAAGTTTACAATAAGGCAATTTTTTAGCCGTAATTTAGTTGCGGCTGCGTTGCCGCTTTTAGCAACTGTTTAACGGCGATTTAGCGGTAATTTAGCGGCGGCTTTTATCTTTGCCGACACATTAATTTGTCTTGCTTTATAGCGTCGCTTTTGCCTTTATTTTGCTTGCTTTATACCGTCAACATAGCGCATTGATTGACTTACTTTTGCGATATGGTTTAACTAAACCCGTCTTTTTTATTTTAACATATAAAATTTTTATTGTCTATAAAAAAACGAAAAAATCAATATAATTGTTGCAATTTTATACAACGCTGTTTGTAAAACCGACGATATACTTTACTCTTTCGCTCCAAGTAAACGGCAATTTTGTAATCTCCCGCACGGCTAAACGATTAAACAAGGATTAAACGACACTAAAAAACGACGGCAAAATGCCGTCGCCTTTTATATGTTTTTTATCTACGCGTTTATGCGCGTTTTAATTTTTGCTTTGTTTATTGAAAACCGCGTTGTTTATTATTTCTGCAAATACCTTGTAGCCGTCTTCGTTTAAATGTATTCCGTCGGGTCTGAAAAGTTCTTTTTTAACTTCGCCGTTTTGCGTGAAATAACTAAACGTGTCTATACCGTTAAGCCACTCGGTTTTTTCAACAAGTTGCTTCATTTCATCTATAAAGCGACCGTATTCATCGTTGAATTTACCGCCTTTATAGAAGTTTGGCGTAGCCATAGAATAAATATAATGAATTTCGGCTTCGGGGAAATCGGTGTGCATTTTGTTTAATAAAGTAGACATTAAACTTGCGGCATATTCGCCCGTATGACCCATATCGTTGATATTGTTGCCGCCCAAGAACACCAAAATTACAGACGGCTCAAAGGGTTTTACGAGTTTATCATAAGCGTAAAGCCAGTCTTCTACGATAGTTCCGCCGATGCCGACGTTGTAACCGAGTCTGCCGCCGATATCCGTTTGCCAAGTGCTCCAATAGTCCATGGTGCTTGAACCCATTAAAAGCACGCCGCCTTTTTCAGCCGATTTATATTGATTTGCAAGTTCGTTAATTCTCGTCTCGTAAGGCGAAACGTAAGTATAATCTTCCATATTAGATACAAAATTCTCCACGTCTTGAGTATTTGTGTTTGCATTGAGGTTCTTTAAAATTACCGAACCGCCTTTACCGCCGGCAGTTGCCGCCGCATTTTTCAAGAAATCTAATTCGACCGTGTGATAAACATAACCGTTTATAAGTAGCGAAGTTTTGCCGCCGTAATTTACAAGCGTAAAGTTCATTGTAGCGGAGTTTTTAACTTGCGGTCTTACAATCAGCGTATAACCCGTCCAATTATCAGTGCCGTTTTTAATTTCGTGGAAGACTTGATAAGCCGAACCCGTGTACTCGAACACATATCTTACTGCGTGCGTTTCGTCTACGTACGCGCTCAATTCGCCTTGCGCCCACGCCTTGTATTCTCCCAATTGCATTCTACCCGAAACGAGCCAATATTCGCCGCTTACAGCCTTGCCGTCATTATATGCAAACGCTTTATCGTATGCGCTTTCAGTCTTGTAATAAGTACCCGAATTGACGCTATTGAAGCAACCGTTGTCTGTAAAAGCGTCTTTTTCAGCCGAAAACTCAACGTTTGAAGTGCCGGTTTCAAGCGAGTTTACAAGCGCATCGAAATCGTCGCCGTAATAGGTCTTGAAATCGCTGAAAGTCACGTTGCAATACTGTCTCATTGCGATTATAAACATCGTATAACCCCAATCTGCGTCTAAACTATACTCAAGTTTGTACTCGGGCATATAAGTTCCGTCTTTTAAATAAACCTTTATATCTTGTCCGCTGTAAACGAATAAATAATCGACTTCATACTCAGTGCCTTTTGGCATAGTTTTTTTCTCGCAAGCCACATCAGCCAAACTCTTTCCGTTTACCGTAGCATAAGCGTAAAAACTGTTATTGGTGGGGAAACGGAAAAGGTGGAATTTTACAAAGTTTTTAATATCTTTGGCAATTTGCAGTTCGACTTTACTTGCCGCACTACCCGAAGTTTTCGTATCGGTTATTCTTATATGTCCCGAAACGGCGTACTCATAGCCGCCAACGGGTACTCCGTTTTGATAAAGCGCACCCATTACTCTACCGTTTGTATCCTTACCTTCGACGTACACGCTTCCGTCGTCGTTTTGAACGAATTTATTCAAATTTTCGGAAGTGTTTATAATAGAAATGCCCGTCGTTTTGTCTTGATAACCAACAAGCGCGTCTTGATACATACTTTCGGCTTCCGCTTCATCGGATACAATTTGCAAGTTTTTCATTAATACTTCGCAGTCGTAAGTGTTTAAGAACATTTCGGTATAAGAAAGTTGCGGGAGCGTTCTTCTATAAACAATTTCGCCGTCTATGGTCATTACCATGCTGCCGTCAACCACGATTACGCCCATGTTTATACCTTGTTCCGCATCGTACAAAGTGGAAGAAAGATGCTCGTTATAATTGAGGAAATTGGTTCTGTCTTTATAGTCGGAGAAAATGAGATAATGGCTTTCGTCCACACCCCTTAACGCAAAACGAATTTGATAATTGTTGGCATAAACAGCCGACAAAACAAACTCTTTGCCTTGCGCAAGCAATTGCGGATATATTTGCGCCGAAAAAGCGTAACTGCCGTTTAAATTAACGCCTTCTCCGTCAGTGACGGTAGCCGAACCTCTAAACGAGTAAACGAGATTTTCATAATCGTAATTAGCGTATTTTTTATCGCCGCCGCCCGTGAGCGAATGAGTGCCGAAAGGAAGAGCGACGTTGACTTTTACTTCTGCTTTGTTAGTTTTTGTTTTATCTTGAGACAAAACGTCAAAAATAAGCGTATGGGTTTGATTATCGAAATTTACCTCGACCGTCGCGCCTTCGGACGCTTGATATGCGCACTCGGCATTATAATCTTGCAAAGTCAAAAACGCCGAATATTCGCTTTCGGTAAACGTAACTTCGCCGTCGACCACTTTCTTGTTTTGCACCGTTTTTACTTCTATGTCGGCAAGATTAGACAATACGTATACCGTAATCACGTACTTTCCTTCAGTTCCGGCGGGGGTAACTAAATCAAAAACAAGTTGATTTTCGTTGAGTGAAATTTGCGCGGTTACTCCGTCGTAAAGCGTGTAATCGCAACTTTCTTCGGGTGATAATTTAAGCGCGTCATACTGCGACTGAGTGAGCGTAACGCAATCGTTTTTCACCTCCACTCCCGCAACGGCAGTCACTTTAATGCTGTCGAGGGGGTTGTCTTCAGCCGTTATTTCGCACGCGCACAAACACAGCGATA
Organism: uncultured Clostridia bacterium; assembly: GCA_934249265.1. Lineage (GTDB taxonomy): Bacteria > Bacillota > Clostridia > Christensenellales > Borkfalkiaceae > CAKQKQ01. The sequence goes on from CAKQKQ010000014.1 coordinate 25,055, forward strand.
AAACGACCAAAAGTATAAAAAGCGATAACTTTTTCATTTTTTCTCTCCTTAATTTTCGTTTTGTTATTGACATAATTTAATATATCTACTATACTCAAACTATATCAAGATAATTATATCAAAATCAATATTTCTATTCAATACATAAAATTGCAAACTTAAACGCAATTACAAGCAATAAAGGAAAAAATGAAGACTACAAAAAGAACGGTAGAACTGCTTTCCGGCACAACTTTAGCCATTCGCCCCGACAACTATTACCGCCACCCTCTGCTTTACAACGTAGTGCAGTCGGGATACGTGATAGGCGGCTTAAAACACTCGGTTTCAAGGGCTGGATACAACTCTTACGGGCTGTACTCGGTGCTTAAAGGCGAAGTGGTTTTAAAGACGAAAAACAAAACTTATAAAGCGCAAGCGGGCGACACGCTGTTTTTCTCGCAAGAAGACGCGCACACCGTGGAAAATGGCGGCGATATACCTTACGAAACGTATTTTATGTATTTATACGGACCGGAAGTCAAGGGTTTTTACGACAGTTTTCAGTCGAAATTCGGCTACGTGATGAAGGGTTTTACTCCGCCGTCGCTTGCAGACGCCGTAACACAAATAACCGCCATGATACAGTCGGGAAACGAAAATAAATACCTTATTTCTTCCCTTTTGTACAACGTTTTGACCGAACTTTTGCAAAAATGCGACGTTAGCGACGGGCATGCGGGTATTACGGACGCGATTAAATACGTGATGGAACATTATAAAGAAAAAATCACCCTCGATACCCTTTCTTCGATGGCGTATACCGACAAGTTTTATTTTATTAGGCAGTTTCACTCGCTTACGGGCTTTACCCCGAAAGAATATCAAAACGAACTGCGTTTAAACGAGGCGTTGAGTTTGCTTAAAAACACAAATTTGTCGATAACGGCTATCGCAAACGAGGTCGGTTTTTCGGACGCAAGGGGGCTTATCGCGCTGATTAAAAACAGAAAAGGCTGCTCTCCGTCGCAACTGCGAAAAAAATAATAAAACGCAAACTTTTTACCGCTTTTTTTATGCGGCTAAATTGCTTTTTAATGCGGCAAAATTTTATATGTCACGTTTAAGTTTGAGCGCATAATTAATTTTAATACAAACTCAAAATCGAAATTTTAAAAGCAACTACTCAATTAAAGTTTTAAGCGCAACCACAAAATTTATCGCAATATAACCGCACAATTTATCGCAACGTGACCGCGCGTTTAATTTAAACACGGCACAACAATTTATTACAACACGGCACAAAAATTAATAGAAACGCAAAAACACAAATTTAACATAACGCAAAAGCGACGGCAAATTCTGCCGCCGCTCTTTTTTATGCTTTTTTAATAATTTTATCGCTGTATTAATCGCCGAAAACGATGAGCATATCGCCCGTGCCTACGGTGGTAAAAGTATCGCCTTCGTTTAAATAAACGACGTAATAATCGTTTAATTTTGAAGTCGCTATGCCCAAATTTGCCGCGCCAATAATTACTTGCTTGTAAGTTTCGGGAATATTTGACGTTTTAGCGACGTCGATTACAATGATATATCCCGCGGTTTTTGCCGTGACCGTAGTGTTTTCTTTTACCCCGTCGTAAAAATATTTCAAGCCGTTTATCGCGTTTATTCTCCACCCGTCAAAGCCGTGAATAGATGCCGCTCTGTCGCTGAAAATAGCCGTTCCGCTTTCAATAGTCTTTACTTGAGACGTGCTTTCAAGTTGAGCGAAATTGCCGAAAACGTCTACGCCCGCAAGAGTATTAAATACTTCTTTGGTGATTTTGGTCTCTTGCATGCTCTGCAACATTTTTCCGTCGCCGTCGATTAAAAGATAGTCTTTTGAATTGCCCCTAACTACGATATTCGTTTTGCTTGCGCCCAAATAATCGTTGTTGATATATTGACTTACTCCGCTATACTTGCTGTTTCTCGCAAGCATGGTAAAGCCGATTATCGTATCTTTATCCACTTCATAAAACGACGGTGCGAACTGACCTAAATAACTGTAAGGTAAAGTCGTCTTTATATATTTGCCGTTGATTTTTTCATTAACCACGCTGTCCGTCGTAATCGTCGCAAGCGTGTTGTTTTTGAAGTTCATTGCTTTTGTAATACCACCGTCGGTAGTAACAACCGTACCGATAGTGTTTTCGGTTCTTGTAGTAATAAAATTGTACACGTGCGTGTAATATTCAAACGTATAACCGTTGACTAATTCTGCGCCGTCAACGTCTTTCGCATACAAAATCATCGCGTCGTCCGTTCTTTGCAAGTAAACTCTATAAACGTGTCCGTCGGTTTTGTCCATATCGCTGTAAGTGCCGCCGATTAAGCCCAAATCTAACGTTTTTTCCATTAAAAGTTCGTCGTTTAACTCAACGGTGTAGGCGTTGTCCTCGGTAAATTGAGTTGCGTTTACGTACAAAACTTTGCTTATATAGCCCGCTTTGCTCAAAGTAATCGTGAAGTTGTCGAGCGGACACTCTAAAGAATATGCTCCGTTTTTATCTGCGGTAACCGTTTTGCCGTTGATATCTACGCTTACTTCGCCTAAATTGTCGCCGAACACGTCTTTAACCGTGCCGTTTATAGTCGCTATAGTTTGTTCTTGAAGGATTATGTCGAATAAAACGTTTCTCTTTTCGCTGTCGATAAAATCTTCAAGCGCGATTTCGTTTTCGTAAACGACGAAGTTTTCCGCATTGACGGTAATTACGTAATTTGCGGTGATTAAATTTTCAAATCTATAATATCCGTTTTCGTCGGTTACGGCGGTAAATTCGCCCAAACTTACTTTTGCGCCGACTACTTTATTGCCGTTTTTATCGTAAACGTAGCCGCTTACGCTGCCTTTTAAGTTTGCGGCAACGGGGTTTATCGTGCTTATGTCCACAATTCGGCTTTCGTCCATAGTCGCCACGCCGTTTATTTGCAAAAGTTCGCTTTCGGTAAGCGTAGTCATAAGCACTTGTTTTTGATTATATCTGTTGTAGTCCCAAGCGACGTAAATTTTGCCGTTTAATTCGGTTATGTCGGGATAAGACACGCCGTTTCTTACGTCCAAAATCAAAGCGTGATTAAAGGTTTTTCCGCCGTCCGTGCTTAATCTTATGCTCAATTTTTCTCTGCCGTAAGTGTTGTAGTGATAAACGAACGCTATATTGCCGCTGCTTAATCTATAGAGTCTCGACCTCGAAGACGGACCTATAAAAAATTCTTTCATATCCGTCCAAGTTTCGCCTTTATCGTAAGAATACGACACCGCGCAATTATAACTTTGGTCGCAACGTTGAGTGCAAATATAAACCGTTTTTCCGTCGATTACGGTATCGACAACCGAGGCCTCGGCAACGAAAATGTATGCGGGACTGTAAATCGTGCCTTTAAGTTTCCACGTTTCGCCTTTGTCTGTGGATTCGTAGAAAGTCACGTGATTTCTGTCCGCAAAAGAGTGCGAAACGAAACAAATATTTCCCTCGCTTGTGATAGTGGGTTTATTAAGCAAGAACGTATCGGCTATTTTTATAGGCTCGGTCACGTTGAAATTGCCGTCTTTATCTGTAGGGTTGGTAATTTTTGCGTACCACAACGTATGCGTATTGGTGAATTTGTCTCTTCCTTGATTCCAAATAAGCCAAACGTTGCCGTTTTTATCGTTGAATATAGACGGATCGAATACTCTCGAGTCTTCGTCTTTATGCGAAACTATAAAAGTTTGCGCCCAGGTTTGTCCGCCGTCGTCGCTGTATGCGTAAATGGCGTAGTTGTCTTTGTGCGGTTCTCTTGTGCCGCCCGAGAACCAACTTGCAAATAATCTCGTTTTGCCGTTGCCCATATCTACCGCTTCTATCCCCGGTATGCCTTGCCACGACCTTGTGGAGTTTTTAAATTTTGCGTACACTTCGG
>CAKQKQ010000015.1 GCA_934249265.1 uncultured Clostridia bacterium
GTCCTTCCGGTATCGTGATATTTGCCGGAGTAGATGTGGTTATAGAGTCTTTACTGCTTTTTAAAATGAAACCGTCGCACAAAAAGTACAAGTCGGAAGAGTTGTAAACAAGCGAAAAACTTTTTATGTTTGCCCTTTTGGGGAGATAGTCGGAATACGCTATGGTTTTTGAGATTTTGTCAACTTCAAGCATACCGTTTGCTGTCAACGCGTACACGTTGCCCTTAAAATCGGTTTGAATAGATAAAACTTCGTCGCCTATAGAGTAGAGTTTTTCGTAAGGTTTTTGCGGGTTTACGCTGTCTACGGTATATATGGTATCGTCAACTATTACGTAAAACTTGCCGAATACGTCGGCGGTGAAAATTTTGCTTGTTCCGTCGATTTGCGGCATTTGCGTTTTTTCGGCGGTGAGATTCGTTTCGTCGATAACGTAAATCGCGGCGGACGGGGTAAGGTTTTCAAACTCCGTTTTAAGCATATAAAATTTTCCGTCGTACACCGTAAGCGAAGTGATGTTGCCCGTGTTGCCGTCGAGGTTTATCGGGCGGAAAGAGTTTGTTTCAAAATCGAAAAGCATAAGGTCTTTTCCGTCTGTGACGAGAGCCAAGCCGTTATACACGGCGAAACATTTAGATTTATATTCACCGTCGAAATCGAAGGTGTATTTTTTATAAACGGGCGTGCCGTTTATGTCGCTTATTTGAGTGATTCCGTTGTTTTGCTCGAGAACATAAAGGTTGTCGCCCTCGCGGTAAATTTGTTTTGCGTTTTTGCTTACGCGGTTGGGCGCGTTGTCGTAAACGGAGTACGAGTTGCCCGTGTATTCGTGAGTAAGCAAAGAAAATTCTGAAACGGAGTGGGTGTTTGCGTCCGCAACGTAAATGCTGTTGCCGTAAATAAACAAACCTTTAGGTGAATTTAAAGTGCCCAATTCGTATTTGTTGGCGTTTGCCGAAATTATGCAGCGAGCGGCACTCGATTGCGTTTTTAAATTGTATTCGTATACGCCTTTGGTTGTGGTAAAGTACAAAATTCCGTTGTATTCTACCATATATTTAATGGTGTAATCCTCTAAAACGGCTTGCGGATTTACCGAATTTTCAACGTATTTATATAAAACGTTGTCTTTAAAGAAATAAAATTCGTTGTCGCTCGTGTACACGAAAGAAGTGCAAATAGTGGTGTAGTAAGTGAGTTTTCTGCAAACGAAGTTTTCTTCGTTTTCGGTAATCGAATATTTCGTAAAGCCCGAACTGTCATGCGAAACGAGAATGTTGCCGCACACGTAAAAATAAGTGGACGCGATGACAATGTTGCTTGTTCCGCCCTCGGTGTCGTCGATCGCCTTTACGTATTCGTATTTATCAAGCGAAGTAAGAGAAATGCGGAAAATGTTTGACGAACGCAAAAACAATATATAATTACCGCTGCGATAAATTTTGGTGATAGCCATATCTTCGGAAGGCGTACCCGTGGGAATATCCGAAGACTGATAAACGGTAATCGTGCCGACGCCGTCGTTTAAGGCGTTTAAGTACAAAAACTTTATTTCCTCGGTGTGTTTATCGAGCAAAAATATACCGTTTTGGCGAGATATCAAAATATAATCCGCATCGACGTACACGTCGGTAGGCGAGGTTTGCGGGAAATATTCGGACAAACTGTCCGGCGAAAAAATTTCCGTATAAACGTATCGCTGCGAGTCATCTTCGGTTTCGGCGCGCGCTTTTGCCGCCCCGATATTTATCGCAGCCGTGAAAGAACATATGCATATTAATAATAAAAATAATAACTTTTTTTTCATAAGTGTATCTCTAAATCGATATAAATTGCGATAAAAACGCCGTTTTTGCCGCAAAGTTAAACATTTTCGACCGTTAAATTTATTATATATATAAAAATATATTAGTAAAAACAGTATATCATATTTTCATATCATAAGCAATATTTAAAATACATTTTTTATAAAAAAATTATGCAATATCGTTTGCGTATGAGAAAAAATTGTGCTATTATAAATACGAACATATGTTCGGATTTTGTATTATACAATAGACGAAAGTCAAAATCAAGGGGAATATGACAGGTAAAAAAACTTTAAAATTTTTAATTTATTTTTGTGTCACAAACTTCTTGCTATGGCGATTTTTTCATATATAATCGAGTTGTAAAAAATCAAAAGCGACAAGGGAGGCAATTTATGTGCTATTACGAAAAAACCATTTTATCAAGTTATTACAGGATTGACGAATACATAGAAGATTGCGAAAAAGCCGTTACGTATAGGGCACTTACGTCTTATTCGACAAAAGAAAGCACAATGACGCAAATCGACAAAATCATCAATTTGATATACGCCAAAAATCGTCTTTGCGACCTTAAAAGCAAATTGGACGTAATTTTTTCAAAGTTTACGCAAGACGAAATAGATTGTATCAAATATAAATATTATCACGTCAAACCCAGAGAAGATTTTGACTATACCTCGAGAAATTATTTCAGAAAGCAATTAAGAATTTTAAAGAAAATAAGTCTAATGCTCGAGAAAAGAAAAATGGACGAAAAATGGTTTTGCGAAAATTATGCGGACATTTATTTTTTAAAGTCCATTTTTGAAAGACAAAAACGCAAAGCGGAAAGAGAGTCTATTTATTTAAAACTTAAAGCCGCCTCGAAAGAGAAAAAAATCGAAAACGGTCAAGAATTTTTAAAGAAACAAATTCAAGAAAACGCCCAAGATTTTTCAAACAGACAATTCGAGCAAGCAAGCCAAGACTATCAAAAGCCGCAAAAGTGCGATTCGGGAAAACCGGATAACGACAGCCCCGTTAAAAAAATTGCATAGGCTTTGCAGAAGGCTTGCGCAAGGGGGTATCGTGTGTGTTGGTTTTTTGTGGGTTTTGAACGGGCGGTTTTGTGGGGTGTTGTTTTTTGCTGATGGGTTGTTTGTGCTAGTTTTTGTGAGCAAACGCAACGTAATATATAATTAAGTTGCGTGTGAGTGCGCAAATTGATTTATAAATGAGTTTTTGCGGACGCAACTTGGCTTTATAAATAAGTTTTTGTGAGTGTGCGCATTATGTAAGTGTGTGCAACTTGATTTTGCGAGAAAGGTTTTCGACAAACATGCTCGGCACATTATATAAATGATTTGCGTAGCGATATTAAAAATATTATGCGACGGCGCGGCGATATTCTAATATATCACGCTGTTCGACTTTGTTAAAAATCAAAACGAGGGCAAGCGAAAAAAATTTATTCGTCTTCGTCTTGGGTTTTGTTTTTAAGTCGAGTATCTTGAGGTTTAAAAAGTAAGTAAACGATAGACACTGCAACGACCGACACGCAAGCGATTATCATTAATTGTATTTTGTCGTTTTTAAAAACCGAGGTTTTTGTTGTGCTGTTATTAGAGTCTATCGATTCGTCGCTTTCGGGAGGCTCGATAGGGTCGGGATTTAGTTTGATAGTAAACGGCGAAAAGCACGACGCTCGCATATATCCGAGATAGCCGTCGCAGCATACGTAACACAAATCTTCGCCGTTTGTCGCATAAGCGTCGCCGTAGTAAAAAACTTGCTTTCCGCTGCATATGCCGACCTTTTGTTCGGTGAGGTCAACATTGCCGAAAAGGACGCCATCGGAGATAACGGTTAGCGTAATCACGGCAAAAGGCGAGGTGGGAATATGCTCTGAAAGGTACAAATCTTCGTTGTAAACGTACCCCGTGATGATGGGATATTTATTGTCTTCATAGCCATAAGAAACCTTGGTGTAAAGTTCGCCTATGGATAATATTTTTACGTAATACGAATACGGAATATAAAATTTGAAGTTGTCGCCTTTGTCGGAGTAAAAGCCCACGTCTTCGGATAAAATTCTGCCGTAGCGGGGAACTTCGGCATAAGCCGTGACGGCGTTAAACGGTTGTCGAGTGTTTGTTTCGGAGTGTAAAAACGCCGAGAAATTTGGCAGCCACGCCACACAAAAAGCGATAAATAATAGAATAAATCGTTTCATATAGTCGATTATAAATGATTTTAAGGGGAATAAAATAGAAATAAATGAAAAAAGGAGAGGAGTTTTGTCGAAGTGAAAGAAAGCGTTATTTTAAGGATAAAAGAAATCGACGAAGAACTTATCCGTAGACAAAAATGCGATAAGTTATCGACGTACAACAAAGGCAAAAAAGTTCATCGAAAACAAATTGCCTTTCATAAATGCAAAAAGAAAAACAGATGGGTTTTCGGGGGAAACAGAAGCGGAAAAACGGAGTGCGGCGCAGTGGAAAGCATTTATATGGCGAGGGGGATACACCCGTACAGAAAAAACAAAGACAACGTTTTCGGTTGGGTGGTTTCGCTTTCTCAACAAGTGCAAAGAGACGTTGCGCAAAGCAAAATTTTGCAATATTTAAACCCCGAGTGGATCGACGACGTAATTATGTTGTCGGGCAGAAAAGACAGCATAAAAAACGGCGTGATAGACCAAATAAAAATAAAGAACGTGTTTGGCGGAATTTCGACGATAGGCTTTAAAAGTTGCGACCAAGGAAGAGAGAAATTTCAAGGAAGTTCTTTAGATTTTGTGTGGTTTGACGAAGAGCCGCCCAAAGATATTTACGAGGAGTGCCGCATGAGAGTGCTCGATAAAAACGGCGATATTTTCGGCACGATGACACCCCTTAAAGGACTGACTTTTATATACGACGAAATTTACTTAAACAGGAGCAATTCGCCCGATATTTGGTACGAATTTATGGAGTGGGCGGACAACCCGTTTTTGGACAAAAAAGAAGTAAAAAAACTTACCGCGACTTTGTCCGATACCGAACTCGAATCTCGCAGATACGGCAAATTCCGCTCCGACACGGGGCTTGTGTATACCGAGTTTGACGAAAACGTGCACGTTATAGAGCCGTTTGACGTGCCTTACGAATGGCAAGACGTTTTGTCTATCGATCCCGGGCTTAACAACCCGCTGTCGTGTCATTGGTACTGCGTCGATTACGACGGAAATATTTACGTGGTTGCCGAGCATTACGAGGCGAAAAGAGACATAGGCTATCACGCAAGCAAAATAAACGAAATTTCGGATAAAATAGGTTGGCACAGAGACGGCAAGGGTAGGATAGTTTCGCTAATCGATTCGGCGGCAAACCAAAGGACGCTCGCTTCGCAAAAAAGCGTGACGGAATTGTTTTACGAATACGGCATTGTGGCAAACCCAAAAGTCAACAAAGACTTGTTTGCGGGCATTGCGAGAGTGAAGGAATATTTTAAATCGAACAAAATTTTTATATTTAAAAACTGCGTCAATATGATAAGAGAAATTAAGGGGTATTGGTGGGGCGACGGAGACGTGCCGAAAAAGAAAGACGACCACTCTTTGGACGAGTTGAGGTACTACGTAATGAGTAAACCTGACAATGTGAGACCCAAAACGCCCCTTACGGAAATTCAAAAAGATAAAGAAATGAGGATAAGAAAATTGGTAAGAGGAAAGAAAAGAAGGTATGAATGACAAGGAAAAACAAACGCTAATAGGCGACGCTCTTTTAAAAAAGGCTATCGGGTACGACACCAGCGAAATAATAGAAGAGTTTAGCGAAAACGACGGTCAAGTGGTGCTCGTGAAAAAGAAAGTAACTAAAAAAAGCGTGCCGCCCGATATGACGGCTTTAAAAATGCTTTTGGAGGGGGAAAACAGAGCGGACGTTACGACGATGACCGAAGAAGAACTTAAAGCCGAACGAAACAGACTTTTAAAAGAGTTGGCAAACGATTTAAAGACCGATAATAAAGCCGACGAAAAAGCCGAGCAAGGCGATTTTGAAGAGGTTGACGAAGCCGAAGACGGCACGGAAGAAAAAGATTAATCATTATAAAATAAATATAAGCGGCAAATAAAAATAAAAGCCGCTTGAAAACGGGGACGCGTTGATGCAACTTAATTGTGTCGGTGGCGTCTTTATTATTGCCGAAAATAGCCTTAAATAATGCAAAACAAGGCAAAAAACATTAAAAATTAAGGGCAAAAGCACTTATAAGCAAGGCGGCAAAAATTATAAAAATCAAAGCAAAAAATTTAAACGGGTTATCCCGAAAAAATAAACGGAGGAACGTATATTGGAAAAGACAAACAACAAAAAGCAAAGCAAATTTTACGAAGACCTCGTCAACGAAGTCAAGCAAGATTTTTTAAGGCGTAGGGAAGAAAGGCGACCTATCGAACAGCAATGGAAACTCAATATCAATTACGTAATGGGCAACCAATACTGCGAAATAGACCCCAAAGGCGAAATCGTAGAAAGCGAAAAAGATTATTATTGGCAAAATCGCAACGTGTACAACCACATTGCGCCGATAATCGACACGAGAATGGCGAAACTTGCAAGGGTTAGACCCGTAATGTCGGTAAGGGCGGCGGGCGATGAAGACGCCGACTTAAAAACGGCAAAAACCGCAACCGACATACTCAATTCCACTTACAATAGGGTGGATATGGACGGAATTATTACGGGCGTTACCGCATGGAGCGAAGTTACGGGAACGGGATTTTATAAAATTTTATGGGATAACGACGCGGGTAAAAAACTCGGCGAGGACGAAAAAGGCAACCCCCTTTACGAAGGCGACGTAAAAGTAATAAGCGTTTCGCCGTTTGAAATATTCCCCGACTCGCTTTTCAGGGAAGAAATAGACGACTGCAAGAGCATAATTCACGCAAAGGCAATGCATGTAAACGACGTTTACGAAAAGTACGGCAAAGTGGTGCAAGGCGGAGATATCGACGTGTTTACTCTTTCCGAGGCGAAAACGGGCATGTCGGCAAACAACGGCAGCAGAACTAAACTTATAAGCGGAGTTGCTCACGACAACGTGCTTGTTATTGAAAGATATGAAAAGCCGAGCAAAAATTATCCGCTTGGGCGAGTGGTGACTATTGCGGGGAACACGCTTTTGTACGTGGGCGATTTGCCTTATATCAACGGCGTGGAAGGGCGAAGAACTTTCCCGTTTGCAAAGCAAATTTCAGTGCCGCAAGTGGGCAGTTTCTTTGGTGTGAGCATTGTGGACAGAATTATCCCGTTGCAAAGGACTTACAATGCGGTTAAAAACAGAAAAAACGAGTTTTTAAACAGACTTTCGATGGGCGTGATGGCTGTAGAAGACGGCAGTGTAGACACCGACGAATTGTGCGAAGACGGTATTTCCCCCGGTAAAATAATCGTTTACAGACAAGGCTCGTCCGCTCCGCAAATGATGAACGGCAGCGCGATGCCCGCGGATCTTGGGTATGAAGAGGACAGACTTACGAGCGAATTCGTCTCGGTAAGCGGCGTCAGCGAGGTTTCGAGGACTTCTCAACTTTCGTCTAACATTACGAGCGGTATCGCATTGCAACTTTTAATCGAGCAAGACGACACGAGGGTTTCTACAACCGGCGACTACATAAGAAGAGCGGTAAAGCAAGTGGCAAAGCAAATTATAAGGCTGTTTAAGCAGTTTGCCAAGGAAAAGCGCATTATGCGAATCGTGGGAGAGAATAAAAAAGTCGAGTTGTTTTATTTTAAAGGCAGCGATATTTCGTCCGACGACGTAGTGTTCGATACCGAAAACGACTTGTCTTACACTCCGGCGCAGAAAAAAAGTGCGGTTTACGACCTTATTTCGACGGGACTTTTGGCGGGCGAAGACGGAAAAATGGATTCGAGAACGAAAGCAAAAGTGCTTGAAATACTCGGTTTCGGTTCTATCGACAACACTCAAGACATCACAAACTTGCACATAAACCAAGCCGACGGCGAAAATTTGACGATGTTGCACGAAGACGTGCAAAGGGAAGAATACGACGATGACGACGTGCATATCGCCGAACACACGAGGTTTATTCTTTCGGGAGAAATGAACAAGTACGAAAACAAAAAAGACATTAAAGACAGATTTTCAAGACATATCGCCGAACATAAAAGGGCGAAAGAAATGCAAAAATCCGCTGTTTTGTCGCAGTTGACGGAAAACAGTGGCAAATCCGCTGTTTTGTCGGAATTGATTGAAAACGGCGGTAAATAATAAAGGCGGCGAAAAATATAAATTTTATTTCGCTACAAAAAAATAAAAACGGGAGGAAATTTTATGGAGACAATTTCAAATGAACAATTAGACGAGACGGCGCACACCTCGGAGGAGGATACGGTTTTAGGCGCGACGGACACCGAAAACTCATTGGGAAAATTTAAAGACGCACAGTCTCTTTTAAAAAGTTACGGTTCTTTACAATCTGAATTTACCAAACGCTGTCAGAGAATTAAAGAACTCGAAGGGGAAAAAGCCGCACTCGAAGAGCAACTTCTTCAAAGAGAAACTCTAAAAGGGGCAAACGGGGAAACTATTTTTAAAACTATGGATAAACTGACCGAAAAGTATCCCGTGGCAAGTCAATACTGTAAAGTCATCGAAAGTCGTTTAAATGGCGACGGCGACGTTGATTTGCGCGATTTACTTATCGAGGCACTTGCTGATGACGTCAAAAACGAAAGGGACAAAAATTCAAACGAGGAAAGTATTTACGCTTCCGCAAAGAACTGTCCTAAAGTAACGGACAAACTCATCGAAGATTATTTATCGCAAGTTATTCATTCAAAAGCGAAAGCGGTTTTGCTGTCCGACGCAAGCGGCGCAAGCGTCGTAGCACCGCCTAAAAAACCCAAAAACTTTTACGAAGCCGGCAATATGGCGAGGGAAATTTTGCGTAAAAAGAGTTAAATTTCTTGCAAACGGCTGTATGCGGCGTGAAAACTTGCTATTTAGCGAAGTTTAAACGCAAAAACGGTTTTTAAAGTTGAATAAAAAGGCGATTGGCGGAAATTTTCTGCCAATCGCCGCAAAAAACAAAGACAATAAAAAATAAAAATCGCGCAAAAAATCAGCGCAATAACAAACAATAAACAAGCGTGAAATTTTGCGCAAATTAATTAAAAAAGCGCAAATAGTTAGCGCAAAAAGCCAATTAAAAATACGCGATAAATTACGTAAAAATTAAAAAATTAAAATGCGCTAAACGGCGCAAAAAAATATTAAAAAATGCGTTAAACGGCGCAAATAGTTAGCGTAAAAACAAATAAAAAATAAAAAACGTGCGAAAACAAGCGCGATAAAAATTAAAATAAAAGGAGAATTTTATTATGGTAACAATGACTAGTGCGGACAATGCGTTAAAGTCTTTATATCTTGACGTAGTAACCGAACAACTCAACACGGGAGTTAATCCCTTACTTGCAAAAATCAAACAATCCACAAACGACGTTTGGGGTAAAGAAATCAGAAAACTCGCTCAATACGGCGTAAACGGCGGTATCGGCGCGGGAACAGAAGACGGAAATCTTCCTCAAGCCGCAGGCAACAACTACAAACAATTCGTTTTGACCCTTAAAAACTTGTACGGCACAATTGAAATTTCTGATAAGGCTATAAGGGCGTCCGAAAACAACGTTGGCGCGTTTGTAAACTTGTTAAACGCCGAAATGGAAGGACTTGTAAAGTCTTCGTCTTTCAACTTCGGCAGAATGCTTTTCGGCGACGGCAACGGCGTGCTTGCAAAGGTAAGCGGCATTGCTAGCGGCGTAATTACCGTTAGTTCGGTAAAGAACATCGCCGAGGGTATGATGATCGATTTCAGAAACGCCTCGGGCGAAGTGATTAGCGCGGCGGGCGTAAGACGCATCACTTCTATCGACAGAGCAAACAAGACCATCGCGGTAAGCGGAACTACGCTCACCACAACCGAAGTGCCCGCAAACTCGCTCGTTTGTATTCAAGGTTCTTACGGACAAGAAATCACGGGTCTCGGCGCAATTTTCAAGACTTCCGGCACTTTGTACGGTCTTTCCAAAACGGACAACAAGTGGCTCAACCCGTATATCAAATCTTCTACGGGCGAACTCACCGAAGAGAAAATTCAAACGGCAATCGACTACCTCGACGAAAACGCTGGCTCTAAAGTAAACTTCATCGTCTGCTCGTACGGCGTAAAGAGAGCGTTCCACAAACTTATGAACACTTACAAGAAAAACGTAGACGTAATGGAACTCGAGGGCGGCTACAAGACTATTTCTTACAACGGTATCCCCGTGGTGGCGGATAGATTCTGTCCCGACGGAACTATGTATTTGCTCAACACCGACGACTTTACTCTTCATCAATTGTGCGATTGGCAATGGCTTGAAGGCGAAGACGGAAAGGTAATCAAACAAGTTGCGGGCAAGCCCGTTTACACGGCTACGCTTGTAAAATACGCAGATTTGTTGTGCGACAGACCTTGCGGTCAAGGTATGCTTTCGGGTATTACCGAAGCGTAATAATACTTAAATAGCGGGCAAAATTTTGCCCGCAAACAACTTAGCATTCGGGTGGATTAGGCGCGATTAGTCACAATTTTGACTGCGTTTAATTCGCCCTTTGCAAAAGGAGGCAATCATGAAAATTAAAGAAATATTATCTCTTGCGTCCTTTTTCAGAGGCAATGAAGGGGCAGTCGAATTTATAGAAAACGGCGCGTCGGCAAACGCCTCGGACGAACAAAAAGAAGTCGATAAACTTACAAAATGCTACGAGTCGATAGCAAGGGAAATAGCAAGCGAATACTATGCGCTTAAAAAGACCGAAGAGTTTGACGTGAGCGACAACAAGGTGAAATATTCGTCGTTTTTGCTTGTGCCTTATCAAATTTTATCGGTGAAAAATCAAGACGGGCAAAAAGAGGAATTTTCCGCGTTACCGACGTACGTATGCTGTAAAAACGGCAAAAAAAGCATTACGTACTCGTATATGCCCACGCATTTCGCGCTTGAAGACGACAGCGATTTTACTTCTACGCCGATAGACAAAAGAGTGCTTGCAATGGCGGTCGCATCAGAGGCGTATTTGGTGGAAGGACTTTTCGACGAAGCGATTTTATGGCAAAACAGATACAAGGAGGCATTGCAGGCTGCGATATCGCCTAAAAAAGAATTGAAGATGCCTGCAAGAATGTTTATATGATTTTTAATAAAAATATAATCAACCCCGAGAAGCAATACGAAGCGACTGTTGCCATAAACGATTTTTCGGGAGGAGTGAACACCGTCGTTGACGAAATCAACGTAAACACAAAGTACTGCGCGAGGAGTTTCAATTTTAATTGGGAGAGCAAAATTTTAAAAGACGGTTTGGGAATAAAAGAATATAAGCCAATGGGAAAAAGTTTTGTTTACCCTCAAGGCGCAACGCTTAAAGGTTTGTATTATTTTAAAAGATATGACTCGCAAAACGAAGTTTACGCGGACGAGTTGCTCGCTTATTTCGACGATAAAAAAGTTTATAAATATAAAATAGGCAGCGAAAACACAACCTTTGCGGTAGTGACGGGTCTCACGTTCGACAACACGCCCGTCGGTATTAATTATAAATACAACGGCAAAAACGTAATTATTTTGTCGGCAGAGGGAAAAACTCCCGTAATGTACGACGGCGAAAGCGTCGAGACGATAACCGACGCGCCGCAAATCAAGTCGATGTGTATACACTATGAAAGGTTGTACGTGGCGACGGGCGGCGAAGGTACGACTTTGTGGTTTTCGGACGATTTCGACCCTACGAATTGGTACGTGTCGTTAAACGAGGCGGGTTATATCGATTTTCAAGACGACAGAGGTCAACTTTTAAAAGTGCTGTCCTTTCAAGACTACGTGTACATTTTCCGCACGTCGGGCATTTCGAGATTACAAGCCTACGGCAGTCAAGAGGATTTCGAAGTCACTCAACTTTACACTACGTCGGGCAAAATTTATCCGCAGTCGATTACGGTGTGCGGCGACAGAATTATTTTTCTTGCCGAAGACGGATTTTACGAATTTAACGGACTTACCGCAAACAGAATACTCGTCAATTACGACGGCTTGATTAAAGGTGTTGACAACAGCGAGGCGACGGGCGAGTTTTACAACGGAAATTTGTATATGAACATGAAAATAGACGACGGCGGAATTATTACAAACGTAACGCTTGTGTATAAAATGCACTTCGGCACTTCTTATTTATACAAAGGACCAAAAATCAACGCAATGTGTAAAATCGTCTCTCAAGATATTAACGATTTACTTGTCATTTGTGGTAATAACGGTAAAATCGGAACTTTGACCGATAAAAGCGTATGTTTTTCTCAACCGCTTGAAAAAGTGTGGGAATCGCCCAAGAGCGATTTCGGACTTAACGAGGGAGAAAAAGTTTTTTCGGGTATGAGTATCGACGTTCGCGGCAATGTGAGCGTGACGATAGAAAGCGACAAAGAAAGCAAAACTTTTAATATCGACGGCAACGGCAGAAAAAGCGTGCGCACGGCGGTAAAGGGCGACGTTTTTAAAATTATTTTACGCACTAAAGACGTCAACGTAAAGATAAGCAGATTAAAATTACATTTTAGATATTCGGGAGGTAAATAACGATGAACGGCGATTACGGAAGGCTTGCGCTCGAGAAGTGTTCTCAACTCGAGCAACGGCTTAAACAACTTGAAAAATCGGCGGCGGCAACACGCTCGAAGACGCTTGTTTTCGAGGGAACTTATTACGGCGATACGCAAGCGGAACATACGGCGGAATTTTCGGTAAACAGAGACGGAGACGTTTCTATAAGAGTGGACGTGGATTTGTCTTCCGTCACGAGAGGTACGCTTACGTTGTACGTCGACAGCGAAGAATATAAGCAAATCGCATTTGCGTCAAACCACGTCTCCGCGATAATTCATGACGCGTTTACAAGCGGCGTATGCTCCGTAATTGTCAAGGTCAGCGCGCAAAGCGTGTACGACGCGACAGTTTGTTGCGAGGTTTTCGGCAATGTAGACTACATTGAAAAGGACTGCCGCATGGACGTTGTCAACGCGCAAAATTATTCCGTCGCGATATACAGAGAAGACGGTGTGGTAAAACTTTATAAATACTCTAACGAGACGCTTAATCTCGCGGAAGTGATTACCGCGCAAAAGGCTTCGGTGTGTATTTATCAGTCGGGGTTTTTCTTGCTGAAAATAAACTCCGACAAAACGCTTACCGCCACGTATTACACCGAAAGCATGTCGCAGTCGTTCAGCATCGAAATAGACGATTTAGTAAGCGACTGCTTTATGACTTGCGAGAATTATCCCGTCGCATACTACGTCAAAAACGGCAAACTTAAAAAGTGCGTCATTACAAGTCAAACGACTAAAACTTGTGAGGATTTGAATATCTTTGCAAGGAGCGCGGCGGGTATTTACGACGGCGGAAAAACTTATATCGCGCTTGAAGATAAAAACCGATTAAATAGACTTTACGTCCTTTAATCCCCAACAAAAAAATTTCATTTATCAGGAGGACACGGCTATTAACGTATTTAGAATCGAGAGCGGTAAAAACTACCATATATATAAGCAAGACGGAAATATTACCATTTCGTTTACCATAAATGGTAAAGAATATTCACAAAAATTTAGCAACAATGCGGTGCAAGACGCAGAAAAAAAGAGCGCGGCAGAAGAGAGTTTTACCCTATATGACGGCAAAACGATTTCAAGAACGCGCGATTTAATAAAAATTGAATAAGGAGGAAGTATGGCAATCAGCATCACACCGAGACGTGTGGTTTCGGTCGGTAACGGACTTAAAATAGGCAAAAAGGATTTGCCTACGACAAGTTTGTCAACCGAAAAGAAAAACAAACAATTATATTCGACTTTGGACGATTTGAAAGATAATTATTTAAGCGATGCTTTGGGTTCCGGTAAAGACGCCGAATCGTTAAATTATTCATCGCTTTCCGACGACGATTTAAAAAAGGTCGCAAGCAAAATGTATTCCGATTATTACAACGAAAAGCGAAAGGCAAACGATAAATCGTATAAGGAAAAAGAACTCGATTATAGCAGCAAAATCTCTTCGGAAGGGAATAAACTCGGCGATAAAAAGAAGCAAGCGCAAGAACTACTTGACGAAGAAAAAAGCAATTTGATGAATTCCGCAATGGAAAAAGGTATTCAGCGTTCGTCTATAGTCGGCAAAAAAATCAAGTCGTTTGACGACGTGTTTGAAAGCACTATCTCTATGCTTGACGACGCGTATAAGAAAAAGACCGAAGAATTGCAAAACGCAATTGACAACCTCGACGAAAAGAGAGAAAGCACAGAGCAAAAAATCGACCAAGACGAAAAAGAGGCGATTGATAAAAAGGTTGAAAGCCTTAAAAAACTCGCCGACAATAAAAATTTCGACAAAGAAGCGTATGAAAAATACAGATTAAACGTATTGAAAGAAGTGTACGCATTTTTGAAGAACTTTACACAAAAGGACGCTATCGAAGTGCTTAAAAGAGATAAAAAAATTCAAGAAGCACTCGGCGAAGATTACGCGCTTATGTTGAACTATTTGTACGGTAGACGCGGCTAAAAAGTAAAGTTTTAGTCGGTAAGAATCGGTTATAAAGTAAATAAATAGCGGCAACAGAAAGCGGCTAAAAGCGGCGGTATAATGCGGCAACAAAAAGCGGCGAATATAATCAATAAACACAAAATTTGCCCCACGGATTTTCCGTGGGGCTTTTACTATATGTAGTGATTTTTGCAATGTTGAGTTTTTATTTGTGTTGCGGTTTTTGCAATGCAAGGAAACTTTATAATTGCGAAAAAGTTACTATAAATAAAATGATTTAATGAGTTTTTATGGCGGTTTTATCTTGTAAATTTATAATGGTATGCAAAGATTTGTTATTGTTTGACGTAGAATTTAAAAGTTTGTTAATTTTAAACGGCGGTGCGGGCATTTTAATAAAAGACATTCTAATGGCGGGTGTTTTAATATCGCGTGCTTTAATATCGGGCGGTTAATGAGTTGGCGGTGATAATAAACGATTTAATGTAAAAATTTGGTAGAAATGCGCGCAATTACAAAATTTCACCGATAAAGAGTAAAAATATGGTATAGTTTAGTTGCAATTATATCTTAAATAAGGTAAAATAATAATCGAATCAAAACATTTGAGAGGGTTAAATGAGAATTGTCAATTCTTTTAAATTGGCGTTTGCCAATATCAAAGTTACGGCTAAAAGCATGATTTTAAGGTTGATTTTGTTTTTGGCTGCTTTCGGTTGCATATACGCTTGGTTTTACACTTCGCTTAAAGGTTTTTTCACAAGCGACAGTTGGAAAGCCCTTTGCGCAAATTTGAAAAATTGCTTTTCGGCTTTTAAGTCGGGCGAAAACGGAGCAGTTTACACACACGCCATAAGCGATTCGGTTGCGGACTGCTTTAAAGTGTTGATGCAAGAAAGAGGAGCGATCGCGCTTGCGCTTTGCGGTACGATTTTGATTTTCTGCATATTCTCTTATTTGACGGGACTTGCCGATTTCGGCTCGGCTTATCTTGTAAACGACTATATGACTTCGCTTACAAAATCTTCTTACATGACGTCGATTTTTAAAGACTTTAAGAGAAATTTGCTTTACAACTTGATTTACGTCGCGATAAATTTATTGTCGTTTATCTTGTTTGTGGCGTTCTGCGGACTGATGTTTGTTTACGGCATAAAAGTGTTGTCGATATTCGTGTTTCCCTTGGTTGTCGTTGTTTACGTAATGGTAAAAGCGTTAAAGCGCACTTGGGTTTCTCAAGCGTTGCCCGATGTGATTATAGGTAAAAATAAAGTCGTTGCGGCATATTCAAACAGCGCGAAGAAAACAAAAGGACATTTCGGCAAATCTTATACCACTTATTTGGTTGCTACGCTTGTAAATTTTTACGTGCAAATTTCCGGTGCAATTGTCACTTTCGGTGCGTCGCTAATATTTACGCTTCCGTTTGCAAGAGTATTTTTCATCAATTTGCAGTTTATAGATTATTCGCTTATCAACGGAATTAAATTCTACGCCGACTATGACCACGTAATCGTGCCAAAGGCTTTAAGAGAAAATGACGAAACGCTGTTAAACGGCGTAGATATGGACTGATTTGTTTTGTTTACAGCATACGTATTATGTAAAAACGGCAATATTTTGAGTTTAACTTACAATATTTAACGCTCTATTTAAAGAAAAAGAAAGAAAAATACACTCATAAAAAACGTTAAGGAACAAACAAAAATGGAAACGAGATTAAGAGAACTTCGCGAAAAACACAAATTAAAACAGACCCAACTTGCGCAATTGACGGGCATTGACCAAAGGACGATATCCAACTACGAAACGGGCAAAACTTATCCCGACGCAAAAGCCCTTGTCGCTTTTGCCGATTATTATAAAGTCAGCGTAGATTATATTTTATGCAGAACTAACGACTATGAATTGGGCAAAAAAGAAGCCGACGAACTCATCGACGATATAGTCGCTCGCTTGTTGCAATTGAAATCTAAAAAATAAAGTAAAAACGAATTAAAAAGTAAATATTAACGGGCGTATCGTGATATACGCCGACGAGATAAACACAATAAAAACAATTGACGAAATTAGTATAATAAAGACGAGATTAGCGCAATAAAATGAAATTAGGCGCAATAAAAACAATTGCTGACATTAGCATAATAAAAACATAAAAATAAAAGCATAAAAAAGCACGCTTTTGCCATAAAGGGCAGTAAAGCGTGCTACTTTTTTTATTAAATTATATCTGTTGCTTTTTTGTTAAATCAATACGCTTGGCATGTAAAACATAGGGCAAATCGATATGTAATACAATTGGTTAAGTACCGTGCGATATTACGATAAAAATTGCGATATTGCTTGTTTTACGCGATACGTATTTAGTAAAAACGGCAAGAAATTATTGTTCGTTTTTACTTTTATAGTCCATAAGTGCTTTTGCAAGTTGGTCGGGACAAGATGTGTTGTTGCGGCAGTTTATGCCTGAAAGAAGAGAAATTACTTCGTCAACGTCCTTTCCTTCGACGAGTTTCGCAATGCCTTGAAGATTACCGTTGCATCCGCCGATAAATTTAACGTCGTGGACTTTTCCGTTTTCGACAGAGTAAATAATTTGTCTTGAGCAAGTGCCTTTGGTTGAATAAATTTGCATATTATTTTTCTCCTTAGTCTACTAAATTATCATAAATAAGTTGATAAACACCGCTTGCTTTTTCCACCCATTTTTTGTAAATACTTTTTGCCGTTTGCCTATCGGGTACGGTAAATTTAAGTTCTAACAAAGGTTGTGAAGGGTCGAGAATTTTCAAATAAACGGTGTACGTGCCGTCTCTGTTTTTAAAGTAATCGGACACGCACTCTTGTTTTTTTCTGTATCTCGAGCGGTTATTTTTGGTGAAAGTGGTGATTTCTTCTCTTAAAGAGAGGGGGATTTGCGTGTAAAAATCCGCAAGACAGTTTCTTCCGTCGGGGGTGATGCAATACAACGCTTCGTCGCCCGTCGATACGTTGGTGATGAAAGAATGTTCTAAAAGCATATTGAGTATTGGTTTATAATCCATATAAGATATCCAATCGTTTGTAGAACAGCACATATCGACAATAGTGTTTTCCGAAAGGGCGGTTTCCATTTTGTCGAAAACAAACAAAAGTATAAGTTTGTTTACCGTTGCGTCGCCTTTTACGAGCATTTTAAAAACCTCCCTATGAAAAATTTTTCGCATTTTCAAGCGAAAACGCCATTATTATAAACAAATACCGATAAAAAATCAAACGATTTTATTCAACTTCTTGTTAATTCGCATATTTTGTGGTAAAATAAAATAAAAAGCACAATTAAGGATAAGTATGAACAAAGATAAAATAGACGTCGAAAACTTGCTTTATAAAATCGACGAATTGTGTAAATGTAAATATTTACTCGCGGACAAAAAAGTGGGCGAAGTGCTGAAAGTGATCGCTTCTTCAAAAATGCTGTGCGATTTGTTTGCTTTTTGCACTAAAGAATTCGACTACGAAAAGACAAAGCGCAAATGTTTTTTAAACGGCGAAATGGGCAAAAACGGCAGATTTGTTCGCCCCGAAAAGGACAGCGATTTCATCGCGCTCGTGTTTTTGCTTTTGTATGATTTCGACATGAAAAACATGGACTTATTGCAAGTTGCTTACGCGTATTTTTACGACAGAGACCTCGAGGGGTGTTATAAGAATTTTTGCAATGAGTTGATTTTGCCTTTTAAAGAAGAAATAAAAAAGGTGACCGACCAAATGTTCGATTACGCCAAAGGGCAACAACAGCAAGTTAAGGTCGAAAAAGTATCCGCAAACTCGGCGGGCAAACCCGAAACTGCGGACAAAATAAGATACGAACAAATCGTGATAAAATTGCTTTCGGCGGATAGGGTGACGCTGTTCAACCTTAAAATCGACGATAGGACAAAATCCGACTTGATGTTGCTTTTAGACACTTTCGAGTCGGCTGTTTACGACGGCGAAAAAGACGCGATAAGGTATGCGTTCGTCGCGTATAAGTACGCCGTTACGGGCATGAAAAAAATTGAAAGCAAACTCCCCGAAATTGAAAAAATACTTGTGCAAGAAGGTATATATTAATGCAACTTTTTGAGAAAAAAACAAGCGGACAACTCATTTACGACGGCAAAATAATTAAAGTGGAAAAGGACAATATTGTTTTGCCCAACGGCAAGGAGTCCACAAGAGAAATCGTAAGGCATAGGGGCGGTGCGGCATTGCTCGTGATAAAAGACGGCAAAGTTTTGCTTGAAAGACAGTTTAGATACGCTTACGGCGAGGTCATTTGGGAGATACCCGCGGGCAAACTCGAAAAGGGCGAAAAGCCCGAGGCAACCGCCGTGAGAGAGTTGGAAGAAGAGGCGGGTTTGATTGCCGAAGACGTGTCTTTAATGTATAAAATTTATCCCACGCCCGGGTATACCGACGAAATAATATACATTTACAAGGTCGAAAAAGTAAGTCAAGGCAAGACCCATTTCGACGAGGACGAAATGCTCGATTCGGTTTGGGTTGATTTAGACAAAGCGTATCAAATGATCGACGACGGCGAAATTAAGGACGCCAAGACGATAATCGCTTTATTAACAACAAGGTGCGGTAAGTGATATGCGGGCGAACGCTAATATGAGGAAGCAACTTGATGAGCATCCTTACCAAACGATATTGATAATTTTGCTTTACGCGGCGGGGGTTGCGACTTTCCCGTCGGCAAAAATCGCAAACGTTTTCGGCGGCGGAGAAACTGCGGCAATGTCGGTTGACTTAATTGCGAGATTTTTGTGCTGCATTATTCCGCTGATTTTGGTGTGTGATTTCGGCTATTACGACATATTGACTTTTAAGAATTTCAAAGCAAAATCGCTGCTGTATTTTTTGCCGTGCTTAATTGTAAGCATAAACAATTTTCCCATCGTTTCGCTAATCGAGGGCGAGGTGAGTTTCGCCACTGTGCAAGGAGCGAAAACGGCGGCTTACGTGCTTTTATGTATATCGATAGGCGCGGTCGAAGAAATAATTTTCAGAGGCTGTATTTATAAAATCATAAGGGAAAAGACTCAAGGTAAAAAGTACGGCTTTTTCTTTTCGCTTGTGTTTTCGTCGGCGATATTCGGCTGTATGCATTTGATAAACTTGTTAAACGGGTTTTCGCCCGCGGTATTTTTGCAAATAGGTTACAGTTTTTTAATAGGCGCGATGTGCGGTTTTGTTTTGGAAAAAACGGGAAATATTTACATGCCGATTTTACTTCATTCGCTGTTTGATTTGGGCGGACTGTTGAGCGATTATTCTATGGTAAAGGGCAATATTTGGACGGTAAACGAAATGATAGCAACGGCGGTTGTCGGGGTGGTTGTTGCCGCGTTTGTAGTATACGTTGTGTGTAAAACCGACAAAAACGAGACAATTTCGACAAGCGAAACGCTAAATTGACGGCATTTGTATTGCGCTATATATGACGGGTTTGCGTTGCGATTAAACGCATCGAATAAGCCGAGATAAGGACTTTTAAAGGTAAAAATGAAAGAAAAAGAATTAGAAAAATTATTGACCGAAAAGGGTGCGGCACTCGTCGGATTTTGCGATTTGGGTTTTGCACCGTTAGAGGATTTTAAAGATTTTAGATATGCCGTGAGTATAGCGTGCAAACTTTCGGACAGCGTGCTGAAAACCATCGACGAAAGACCGTCGATTACTTACTTTATGCACTATCGCGCGACCAATACGAGACTCGACCAACTTGCGCTCGATACGGTTTATTTTTTGGAAAGAAATGGCTATGGTGCATTTCCGATAGCCGCATCGCAAAGCGACAACACAAACGGAAAAGAGGCTTATAGAGGTGTGTTTCAACATAAAACGGTAGCGCGGCTTTCGGGACTCGGGTTTATAGGCAAAAGCGGACTTTTTATCACTAAAGAATACGGCTCGAAAGTCAGGTTTGCAACGGTGCTTACCGATATGCCGTTAAATAGAAATAGAGAGATAATTAAGGACGGTTGCGGCAACTGCGAAGTGTGTAAAAACGCTTGTCCGGGCGGTGCGATTAGCGGTAAAAATTACGTCGAAGGTATGAAAAGAGAAGATTTTTTCAGCGCGGAAAAGTGTTCGTTTAACATGAAAAAATACAACGACGTAGGTAGAGGGGCGGTGTGCGGAATTTGCATAAGAGTGTGTCCTTACAACAATTTAGGCAAGCGCAAATGCGAAGTTGAGGTTTAAACGTTTTTGCCGTGTTTACAGCATACGTTTGTTGTAATTTCGACAAAAATCGCATATTTAAAAGCGTAACAAGCGGCAAATGGTTACTAAATTGAGTAAACGAGACAAAGTAAAAAAATAAATTTCGATGAATAAAAAGTTTTTAATTACCCACAATAATAGTAAAAGTAACGGGAGGACTTTTTTATGTCGAAACAAAAAAAACACAAAGTGAGAAAAATGACTGAAGAAGATTACAACAATTATATTATGTCATTAAAAGACGAAACGCCCATTGATCTTTATACGATAGACGTAAAAGACAAAACAAACGGACGTAAAAAATAAAAAAGACTGATTTTACTTTTTAAAGAGACCTAAAGAATTTTGCGAGTTGCGTAAAAGACTTTGGGTTTCTTTTTTTGTGCAAAAATTATATTTTTCAATTAATCGCTTGATGGCTTTATAACTTAAATCAGTAAAATTTCAGCGGCGTAACGACAATGCAAGTCATATAAAATCACCAATTAAGCCGAAAAGTTTAATTGTTTTTTCGGTTATTCGACAAAAATTTTAGCGAAATTTAGACAAAATTAAGCAAAATATAGACAAAATAAAATGAAAATGCAAAGCATTTTGAATATAAATAATCAAAATCTCTTGAATTTTTATATAAAAAATGTTATTATATAATATATGCGGTTTTTCAAATTTTTTAAAACCGTGCTACTTAACTAAATTTTTAATATGCCGAGCAATGAATAAAGCGACAAAAAGCATCGAATAAAACGGCGTGTAAAGCGGCTGATAAAGAGGTAAGCAAAGCGGCGAATTATTCGGTTGTTTCTCGGCGGGAGTGAGATATGAAAGACAGAACGTTAGTAAGAGAATTGTTTGCAAACAGTCAAGATTTTGGCGGTAAAACGATTAAAGTTGCCGGTTGGGCAAGGACGATAAGAGACTCTAAAGCATTCGGCTTTATCGAACTTAACGACGGAACTTATTTTAAAAACCTTCAGGTTGTGTTTGAAAGAGAAAATTTAAGCAATTACGACGATATAGCAAAACTCAACGTCGGTTCTTCGTTAATCGTCGAGGGAGTGTTGGTACTTACGCCCGAGGCAAAGCAACCGTTTGAATTAAAGGCAAAAAATATCGAGGTAGAGGGTGCGTCTTCGCCCGATTATCCTTTGCAAAAAAAGCGTCACTCGCTTGAATATTTGCGTGAAATCGCATACCTTAGACCGAGAACCAACACGTTTAGCGCAGTTTTCAGAATAAGGAGCGAGGCGGCTTACGCAATTCATAAATTTTTCAACGAAAGGGGCTTTGTGTACGTTCATACTCCGCTTATCACGGGTAGTGACTGCGAAGGCGCGGGCGCAATGTTTCAAGTGACTACGCTTGATTTAGCAAATCCGCCCAAGACGGAAGACGGAAAAATCGATTACAGCAAGGACTTTTTCGGTAAACAAGCAAGCCTTACCGTGTCGGGACAACTCAACGGCGAAACTTACGCAATGGCGTTTTCAAACATTTATACGTTCGGCCCTACGTTCCGCGCGGAAAGAAGTAACACCACAAGACACGCCGCAGAATTTTGGATGATAGAACCCGAAATGGCATTCTGCGATTTGGCGGGAGATATGGACGTTGCCGAAGATATGGTAAAATTTATCATCAACCACGTAAAACAAACGTGTCATGCCGAACTTGAATTTTTAAATGCCTTTGTGGATAAAGAACTTTTGAATAGATTAAACAACGTTGCCGAAAGCGACTTTGTAAGACTCACTTATACCGAGGCGATTTCAATTCTCGAAAAGGTAAAGGACAAGTTCGAGTTCCCCGTATATTGGGGTTGCGATTTGCAAAGCGAACACGAAAGATACCTCACCGAGGTCGTGTATAAAAAGCCCGTTTTCCTTACCGATTATCCCAAGGAAATCAAGGCGTTTTATATGAGACTTAACGACGACGGCAAAACCGTTGCCGCAGCCGACCTTTTAGTCCCCGGTATCGGCGAACTTATCGGCGGCAGTCAAAGAGAAGAAAGGCTCGACGTGTTGTTGCAAAAAATGCAAGAATGCGGACTTAAAGAAGAAGATTATTTCTGGTATATCAACCTCAGAAAATACGGCGGAACAAAGCACTCGGGCTTTGGTCTTGGCTTTGAAAGAATGGTTATGTACCTCACCGGTATCGGCAATATCAGAGACGTAATTCCTTTCCCGAGAACGGTAAACAACCTCGAATATTAATAAAAACGATATCGAAAATACGCCTATTTGTTTAATAAATCGGTTTATTTAAAAAATGTCTTATTTAAAAATCGGCGCGTCAAATTGATAAAATCGATGAAATCGGTTGATATAGTCGGTGCGTCAAATTGATAAATGCGTTTTGGTAAGCGAAGTATAAATACGTAAAATCGCGATATCAATAGACCGAAAAACGCAAAGTATAGACTAAAAACGGAAAAACAAACACTCAGCCGCCCGAACAAATGGGCGAGATAAACACGGCTAAATCGAGAGATTTTAGCATAAAAGGAATATTATGAAACTTGTAGTAGACATTTTCGGCGGAGACAATTCCCCGATAGAAACCGTTGCGGGCGCAGTCGAGGCGATAAACGAACAAAAAGATTTATCGCTTATACTCACCGGTGACGAAACGCTTATAAACGACGAATTAAAAAAGTACGAATATGACAAAAATCGCATCGAAGTAGTGCATGCGCCCGAAGTTATTTCTTGCAACGAATCGCCCACGACGGCGATTAAAAGAAAGAAAGATTCTTCGCTCGTCGTTGCTTACGGCTTGCTTAAAGAAAGAGAGGACGTCAAAGGTTTGGTGTCCGCGGGTTCGACCGGTGCAGTTCTTGCGGGAGGAATTTTAAAACTCGGCAGAATAAAGGGCGTATCTCGTCCCGCGCTTGCTCCCGTGCTTCCCGCGCTTGTAGACGGAGAAGAAAAAGGCAACGTGCTTTTAATTGACTGCGGCGCAAACGTAGACTGCAAGCCCGTCAACCTTTTGCATTTCGCATTGATGGGTTCGATTTATATGAATAAGTTATACGGCATAGAAAAGCCGAGAGTCGCGCTTTTGTCAAACGGCGTTGAGGACGCAAAGGGTTGCGCGCTCACAAAAGAGACGTTTGCGTTGCTTAAAGATTGCCCCAATATCAATTTCGTGGGCAATATGGAAGCGAGAGACATTATATCGGGTAAGTACGACGTCGTTGTAAGCGACGGTTTTTACGGAAACATTTGTCTTAAAAGTCTCGAGGCGGTTGCCGACGGCATGATGAGTTTAATTAAAACGAGCGTAATGTCGAGTTTCCGTCAAAAAATCGGTTTCTTGTTTATGAAACCCGCCTTTAAAAAACTTAAAAACACCATGGATTACAACAAAAAGGGTGGCGCGGTATTTTTAGGCGTTGAAAAAATAGTGGTAAAGGCGCACGGCTCGTCTAAAAGGGCGGCGTTTAAAAATGCGATTTTGCAAGCGATGAGGGCGAGCGAAAGCGGCGTAAGCGATATTATCAAGAAAGAAATTTCCGCTATGGTCGCAGCCGACGCAAGCGAAACCGCCGATAAGGAGCAAGCATGATTTTTTACACTCACGAATGTGAAGACGCGCTTGGATATTCCTTTAAAAATCAAGAACTTTTAAGGCGTTGTTTTACGCACTCGTCTTACTCGCACGAGCATAAAAATTGCCAAAGCAACGAAAGGTTGGAATTTTTGGGCGATTCGGTACTCGGTTTTGTTGTGGCTAATTATTTATACGAGAAAAAAGCCGACGACAACGAGGGTAAAATGACTACCGAAAAGCAAAATCTTGTCTCAACAAAACCCCTTGCGGACGCTGCAAGGCGGTTAAAACTCGATAAGTTTTTGCTTATTTCCGACTCGCATACGTCCAACATAACCGACAAAATTTGCGAAAACTTGTTTGAAAGCGTGGTTGCGGGGTTATATCTCGACGGCGGACTCGAAGTTGCGGAAAAGTTTATTAAAAGCAATTTATTGTTTTTAAATTCAAGCAAAAAAGCCATTTCCGAGGCGGAAACCGACCCTAAAAGCAAACTGCAAATGTTGTTGCAAAAGAAGTATAAAAACGACTTCAAACTCGAGTATGCCGAGTTAAAGCGCGAAGGTCCTCCGCATAAGCCGACGTTTACTATGGCTGTCGTGATAAACGGCGAAATCGTATCCAAAGGCAAAGGTTACAGCAAAACCGTAGCCGAGCAAGAGGCGGCGTCAATTGCTTTAAAAACGCTTGACGATAAAAAAGATAAAGATAAAAAATCAAAAGATAAAATCGGCAAAGATTTTGCAAAAGTCGGCAAATCGTCAGACGGCGATAAAAATGCCGAAAATGTCGCGTTTACAGCAAACGGTGGCGGTAAAAACGACAATAATTTTGCAAAAAACGACAAAAAAGATAAAGATTTAAATAAGAAAAAAGGCAAAAATTTTACCGCCGAAGACAACGAAAAAGGCGATAAAAATTTTGTAAAAGAGATAAACAAACAGCACAAAAAGAAAGCGAAAGAAGAGACAAAGTCCGCAAAAAAATCAAATGAAAATTTTGCCCGCGAAGATAAAAACGGCAACAGCGGCAAAGGCGGTAACAACAGTAAAAACCACGGAAGTTTTTTTGAAAACAAAAACGGAAAAACCGACAAACGCGCGCAAGGTAAATCAAAATTTTTTCACGGTAAATTTTTTGGCGACAAAGGCGCGAAAGAAGCGCGCTATGGTAATAAAAATAAGTCAAACAAAGAGGGAAAGTAAGTGAATTTAGAGAAAATCGAACTACTCGGTTTTAAGTCCTTTGCGGACAAGACCGAAATAAAACTTACGGACGGAGTAACGGGTATAGTCGGACCTAACGGTTGCGGAAAGAGTAACATTTCCGACGCAATTAGATGGGTTTTGGGCGAACAAGCACCCAAGCAACTCAGAGGTTCGTCCATGCAAGACGTTATTTTCAACGGAACAGAAAAGAGAAAGTCGCTTTCTTATTGCGAGGTATCGCTTTATTTCAACAATGAGGGCGGCAAACTTTTCCACGAACTTGAATATCAAGAGGTTATTTTCACAAGAAAACTCTTTAGAAACGGCGACAGCGAGTATTACATAAACAAGCAACCCGCAAGAATGCGCGACATTGTTGACTTTTTGCACGAGTGCGGCGTCAGCAGAGAGGGTTATACCATAATCGGACAAGGCAAAGTCTCCGAAATTCTTTCGAGCAAGCCCGAAGACAGAAGGGCTATTTTCGAGGAAGCCGTGGGTATCGCCAAGACGAAAAACAAGAAAAGAGAATCGGAAAGGCGTCTTGACAGAACGAGAGAAAACATTATTCGTATCATCGACAAGACCACCGAACTTGAAAAAATACTCGAGCCGCTTGCAAAACAAGCCGAAAAAACGAGAAGTTTCAGGGCGTTGTCCGAAGAACTTAAATACCACGAAATCAACACGTATTTATACAAGCACGACAATGCCAACACGGTTAAAGAAGGCATAATGACCCGCATTAGGGGCTTTAACGAGCAAATAGCCGTTAGGTCGCAAGAACTTGAAGAGGTCAACGAGGCGTACAGAATGCACCAAGAGGAAATTTCGCTTGCCGACGACAAAATGAAGTCCTTGCACAACGCCATACTTGCAAAGTCTATCGAGGCGGAAAAAATCGCAGGTCAAAAGAACATTTCAAACGAAAGAATAAGTTTCTTTAGAAGTGAAATCGAGAGAATACGCAAAGATTGCGAGGATAAACTTGCAACCATCGTCAGACTTTCCGACGAAAGCGCGGAAAAGCAAAAACTCATTAAAAAGCACGACGAAGAGATAAAAACGCTCACCGTAAAGGCTAAAAAATTGTCGGCAGATCTCGCTACGGTTTCGGGTCAAATTCAAGAGGGCGAACGACTCGTCAATATGATGCAGTCGAAAATTATCGAATCGGCAGAGACGCTCGCGTCGATAAACGCCGATTTAGGCTCGCTTTCGGCAGAGAAAAACGTGATATCTTCTCAACACAGCGACACGCTCGTTAAGGTTGAAGGACTCGTAAAACGTAAAGCCGATTTGCTTGCGGAAAAGCAAGAGGTTGATAGGCAAATTGCCGCGTTAGAGCGAAACGTATGCGCTAAACGTGACAGTATTAAAGAAACCGAGTCGAGCATTTCCGATACGAATAGGTTTATTTCCGAACTCGGCGACAAGATATACAAACTCAATGCCGACCTTGTTTCGCTCGAAACGAATTTGAAAATTTACTCGAGTTTAAAGGCTTCGTTCGACGGGTACGGGCCGACGGTCAAAAACCTTATGGCGGCGTCGGGCAGAGACCCCGAATTAAAGAGTAAAATCAAGGGCGTTGTGGGCGCGGTGATAAGCAC
>CAKQKQ010000016.1 GCA_934249265.1 uncultured Clostridia bacterium
GTATAAGTGCCGTCTGCGCCCGTGAGATAATCAGTTCCGTCATAAGAGTAAGTCGTCAAAGCAAGCGCGTTGCCGCTTTCGTCTTTAACTTTACCCGTAAGCGTAACGGGGAGAAGGTCTTGTTCGCCCATGTCGTAAATTTTGCCGTCTCTGCCAGAAAGCACTTTATAAGTTGCGGGGCATTGAGCGTCTACGCCCGTAACACCCGTCCAAGTATGCTTGCCTTGCTCTTCGGAATATTTATCTACAAGACCGAAACAGAACGCTATGTCGTCGCCCTTACGCATACCCGATTGAGAATACGGGAACATAAGTTCTACTCCGTAGCCGTTTTCGTTTTTAGCGATTTCGTAGTCTACAAGAAGGGTGCTGAGGTTTTGCCAAGCCGCGCCCGTGCCTTGCATAAGACGAGAATAGCCGTTGATATCTATATTGATTTGATAATCGTCTTTTTGAGGTTTAGCGGCAGCGTCGACAGAGGTGCAAAGGTAAAACTCTACCGAGTCGCCTTGCGTAACTTCGTCCGTTTGGTTTGCGTCGGCTACTGCAAACGGAGTGTGGTCGATAACTTCAAAGTAAATGTACAATGCCGAATCGCCGAGATACATTTTTACGTTTGCCGTTGCGGGGTCTGCAACGCCGGCGTCTCCGCTTTTAATGTCTTTGTAAAACCAATCTAATTCTTGCCACTTGGCATCGTCGCCTACGCCGTCGATTTTAAGTTCGGGCGCGACGTAATTGCCGTCGTAGTCGAATTGACCGTTGCCTACGCTCTTTTTAGGCGAATAAGCCTTAAAGTTGAAGGCAAATACGGTTGTAAGCGAAAGGCTTAACACAAGCATTACGCTCAAAGACAGTAATAATAGTCTTCTTTTTTTCATCTTTTTTCTCCTTATTTTATTTTTTTAATAATTAAATTTTTTAAGGCATTAGCGCAAAATTTGCGACAAAGCCGTTTTTAACGATTTGTTTTAAAGAAAGCAAAACATTTTTTCTTAAATTTTGCTTTCGTTTAAGTGATTTCAATAAAAATTTATTGATTTTTCTTTTTAGTTATCCCTTTATTCCCGTAATTGCCATCGATTCGATAAACAAGTTTTGGAAACAAACGTAAATCACTATAAGAGGTATACTCGATATTACCGAGCCCGCCATCATAAGTTCGGTGTTGCCGCCGCTTTGTCCGCTGAACATTTTAAGCGAAACTTGAAGCGTACGTACTTTAGGCGAAGTAAGGTAAATTGAAGGAGCGAAATAGTCGTTCCATATACCGACGAACCAGAATACCACTTGCGCGCCGAGCGCAGGTCCGATAAGCGGGAACATTATTCTTACGAACATAGTCATATAACCCGCTCCGTCGATTTTTGCCGACTCGAAAAGTGCGGTGGGTATGCCCTTCATGTACTGCACGAAGAAGAACATCATGCTTGTGTTGCCGAAAAATCCGGGGATAATAAGCGGAAGTAACGCCTTTTGCGGTACATCGCCCGTAGCCGTCCAATTAAGAATTCTCGTGAATACTCTGAATTGAGGAAGAAGCAACGCCGCATAAGGGACCATCATGCCGCTCATAAGTACGAGCAACCAAAAAGTTTTATGTCTTAATTTAAGTTTTGCAAACGAAAACGCCGCCATTGCCGCCACGAAAGTACCGATAGGTATTACCGTCACCTCTATAAGCAAAGTGTTTAACGAAGAGGTAAACATATCTACCTTTTTCCATGCGTAAGCGTAATTGCTCCATTGCGGCACTTTGGGAAGTATTTTTAAGTGCAACGTATCAGCCGCCTCGTAACTCGTTTTTAAAGATGTACATACCATATAAAAATACGGAAAAACCATTATTAAACAGCCGAGTATCAAAAGCGTGTATACGACTATCCTCATTATAAGTTGAGTTTTAGAGAGTTTGATTTTGCTTGTGTTTAATTCAACCATATTACCCCTCCTAATCCTCGTATACCCATGAATTGGATAACCTAAATTGTATAGACGTAACTATCATTATTACGCTTGCAAGCATAATCGACGCCGCGCTTGAAATACCGTATCTTCTTTCGCCGATACCTTTATTCCAAATAAACCACACTATGGTCTGCGCTCCGTCGTCGCCGTTTGCGAATACGTCGGCGTCGGCAAACGATTGTAAGCCGCCTATTACGCCCATAATCAACATATAGAAAGTTACGGGTGAAAGCATTGGGAGCGTTATTGCGAAAAATTGCCTTACGGCGGACGCGCCGTCTATATCGGCAGCCTCGTAATAATCTCTCGAAATACTCAAAATACCCGCGAGGTACAAAAGCATGTTGCCGCCCATTCCGCCCCAACTGTTTTTGATGATGATAGCCGCTTTAATTGCCTTATTGTCGCTTAGCCATAGGACTTTTTTCGTAAACGAAATCATTGCGGCAATACCCGTTTCGCTGTTGAAAACGTATCTCCAAAGGAAGTTCATTGCAACCGCAGACGAAACAGCGGGTAAATAATAAAGCATACGCATGAGTTTTGTGCCTTTAATACCTTTAGTGCTTAAAAGTACCGCAAGTATAAGACCCAAAATCATCGACGTGGGTATACTCAACATCAACACGAGCGTATTTGTAATCGACCTTAAAAACTGCTCTTTATAAAGCGGATTAGTGAAAAGGTCGAAATAGTTTTGCCACATACCGTGCGGCTTACGTTCGGACTTTTTTATCACTATGTCTTTAAAGATTTTTAAAATAGGTTCGCCGTGTTTTACGGGGTTTAAATTAGTAAAAGAATACAGCACGGACGCAACCATCGATATGATCGTAAACAAACAAAAACCTATTAAAGGAATAAGTATGAATAAAAACGCAACCGTGTTTTCTTTTCTATTGAATTTTCTGTTTTCTTTGCGGCGGGCTTTGGGGTCGTACGGGGCAAATTTAGGCATTGCCGTTTGCACTACGTCCAAACCGTTTTGCGTGTTTTCGCAAGCGATCAACGAGTAAGAATACTCTTCTCCCGCCTCAACGTTTTTTAAGTTTTTTTTCATTTATTTTTCTCCCCTCGGAGATTTTTTATTGCGAAATATAATCGCCGTTAAACAACGTATTACGGCAAAACTCGTTTGCCGTAATACAAATTTTTATTTTTGTTTGATTAAATTTGGTCTTGATAATCGTCCAAATATGCTTGGAAATATTTATTGTAATTCTTAATGATAGATTCTGCCTTGTTTTTAGTTGTCCAAAGACCTTGCGTAGAGAACGTTTCGGTAAGACCCGTAAGCCAGTCGCTTCCGTAAGTATAATAACAAGCCCTCGATTTACCCGTAACTCTATCGGTTTCGGACGTTCCGTTGATCGTGTCGATCCATACGCTTCTGTGTGCAGGACCGTTTTGGTTGCCGATTAAGCCTTCGGTATCGTTGCAATATTCGTTTTCCAACGATTTAAGGTTGGGAATTGCTTGACCTATAGAATATTGCGTTCTTTGAGAATCGAGACTCATAGAAAGGTATTTAGCAAATTTTATCGCCGCTTCTCTTTCCTTCTTATTCTTTATCGCTCCGCTTACCGAGTATGCCATAGAGCCTACCCATGCAGTGGAAACAGCACCTTCCGCAGTACCTACTACAGCGGGGCAAAGATCCCATTTGAATCTAAGTTCTTTCCAGAACTTCGTGCAGTCCCAAGGACCTGCAAAACAGAAAAGTGCTTGACCGCTTGTAAATCTTTGATAAGCGTTGTTGTTTGCTTGCGAACCCGAGTCGGGCATTATGCCATGCTCGAGATACAAATCGGCGATCCATTGTACCGCGTCGATAAAGTTTTTCTCGGTAATTCTCGAATTTTTTGCACCTTCGTCAAAGAAGTCTGCATTGTTTGAATATACAGCCGCTTCAAGTTCGTATGCGCCGATACCGTAAAGGTTTGCGTATTTTACAGAATCTTTTTCTTTCGCTGTATTTAATATGTTTTTGCAGTACTCTACGAAAGTAACGAAAGTCATGGGTTCGGTTGCGCTGGGAAGTTCGGCATCTTCGCCCATAATTTCTTTAATAAGCGTTTCATTGTATACAAGCGTATAAGGACCTTGGTCTTTGGGAAGTCCGTAAAGACCGCCGCTCTTATCGCCGAGTGTCTTTGTGCTTCTATTGTAATAATATTTAGAATATGCCGTTTCGTACATAGAATCGAGTTCTTCTTGAGTGACGTAAGATTTAATGTCGAGAAGTGCACCCGCGCTTGCGTACAAAAGGAAATCTCTGTCGTCCATCATAAATACGTGAGGCATACTTGCGCCCGAAAGTCCGTCAAGATAGTTTTTATAAGACGTTTCGTCCGGAGACCACGTGGGAACGACAAGAATATCGGGATTTGCTTTGTTGAAGTCTGAAATAAACTTTGCATAGTTGGCTTCTTCATCCGCTTGTCCACGACCCGCGAAAGTAATAGTGGTCTTTCCGCTGTTGCCGCTCGAACTATCCGTAGTGTCGCTGTCGTCGCCCTTGTTGCCGCTGTTTCCGCCGCCGCAACCTACAAGCGTGAACGAGAAAGCAAGTACTATTGCCATTAAAAGTGTAAGTAATTTTCTCATATAATATCCTCCTGACTCATATTATGAGTAGTTTTTCGGCTTTCGCCGTTGATTACGTTTTTATTTTCGTTTTTGTTTTACGCGTTTTATTTATCCCCTTTTGTATAAATCGATTTTTATTTCGCTTTTGCCGTCGGGGTGAACGGCGTTTCCTTTCGGGCGGTTTGCCTTTTAACTTGATAAAATTATATCAATGAAATTTGTTTCGTCCGCAAGCCTTTTGCGGACGAAGGGCGCGCCCTTCGTAAAAAAATATGTAGTATAAAAATTTTCCTTAATTAAATGCGTTTGTTTTTCC
The DNA here is from genome assembly GCA_934249265.1 of uncultured Clostridia bacterium. GTDB lineage: Bacteria > Bacillota > Clostridia > Christensenellales > Borkfalkiaceae > CAKQKQ01. Next base: position 4,874 of record CAKQKQ010000016.1, read on the forward strand.
CGATTTCAGCCGCTTTTGCTCGCCTTTTCGTGGTTAATGCTTTTAATTAGCCGTTTTTTCGGGGTTGATGTCTTTTAAAACGCATTTTAAAGTTTAAACGTCCTCTTTGTCTTTATAATCGAATTTAAAAATCAAACTTTGAGCGTAATCGCCGAATTTACTTCCGAACAAGTTGAGTCCGCCTTGGTTTTTGCTGTCGGGCTTGTTGCCTATTCTGAAAGTGAAATATTCGCCCTCGGTGATTTTTAAGTTTTTAAGTTTAACGCCCGAAACGCCCTTTTCGTTTAAATAAACGTTGTTGTTGTCGATCATTAAACTTACGAGTTTGCCGAACTGAGTCGAATAGTCGGGCCACCAATGGGGGTTTAACCTACCCCTTCTCATGCCGTAGTCTCCCTCGCTTAAATAAGTGCAAAGTTCTACGTCGTTTATCCAGAACGTGATGTCCGACTTCCAATCGTTTTGATAATTGGGGGCTTCGGAACAAATTTCAAAACTTACGTTGAGGTCTACAAGGTCTTTATCCTTGATGAAGTAATTTGGCACTCTGAATTCGAGATAACCCTTTGAAAACCAAACGATTTGCGCCTTAAACCTTTCGGGCTCGTAAAACACCGACGGGAAATCATCGACCGACAAAGTAGATTTTTCCGACGCCATTCCGCACGGGGGCGCAACTTTTGCCTCGAAAAACGAGCCGACGGGCACTTCTATAGTATGCGATTTTATTTCGCTTTCATAAGAAACTTCGTCGTAAAGATTTATCAAAATTTTATCGAGGTTTCTCGAAACTATTTTCGTGTTGCCCTTCGAGGCTTGTTTTGCGGTAACAAGCACCAAGTCTACGTCTTTAAGCACTTTCACGTTGAACGCCGCTGTCGATACGGGTATGTTGAGTTTTTCCGCAATTTCCACTATGCTATAACTCGAAGTGTTGAGTAGTAACAAAATCTTTCTCCTGATTTTTGAAGAAAGTGCCATGCCGAGACTTTCTAACTTTTCGTCTTCGACGTCAATTTTTAAGATTTCTCTTCCCATTTTGTCCTCCGTTTGCTACAACTCAAAGGCGAGAGCGATATTTTTGCGGTAAATCGCTGTGCTTTTGCGGCGGTTTAGCCGTGTAAAAGCGGTGAATAGAAATAATATTTCTATGCGATTTTTGTCCTCGACGAATATTCGCCCCAACCCAAGATAAATTATAGCAACTATTATTTTGTTATGCAATACCCAATTTGAAAAATTTTTAAAATTCTTTTATTTGTACAACTTTATTTGTAATTCAAACGCTTTTTCGACCGATTTTCCGCTTTTGAGGGCTTCGACGAATATATTTTGCGAATTTTTCAAAGTCGGCGGCAAATTACAACTTTTGTTGTTAATTTTAGCATAACTTGTTTTTTATATATCGATTATACCCTATTTTCGGGATAAAATCAATACGTGATTTACAATTTTGTTGTAAAAACACAAAATTAGTTGTATTTTTAACGCGGTTTTCACCTTTTTGAAAATTTTGTTAATTTGCGACTTTCAATTTTATTCGTTTTTCAATGAAAAAATATATTTATCGCCGATTTCAACTATTTTCGGCGCGGCAATTGCAATTTTATATATAATAATGTATAATAGTATCGAAAAAAACGATTTGAGGTGCTTTTTATGATAAAACTCGGCGGCGGCTGGGACGAAAAACTTGCCGATATTTTCAACGACGAACACTATTTGCAAATAAGGGAATTTTTAAAGGACGAATATTCTCATCACGTGATTTATCCGTCGATGTACGACATTTTCAACGCCTTTAAATTCACCCCGTACGACAAACTGAAAGCGGTTATTTTGGGTCAAGACCCTTACCACGAAGAAGGTCAAGCGCACGGACTGAGTTTTTCGGTGAATAAAGGGATAAAAATTCCGCCCTCGCTTGTCAATATATATAAGGAATTATACGACGATTTGGGCATACCACCGCACAAGGACGGCTATCTTAAAAAGTGGGCAGAACAAGGCGTACTCCTTTTAAACACCGTGCTTACGGTGCGCCAAGGGCTCGCCAACTCACACAAAGGAAAAGGCTGGGAATGGTTTACCGATAGCGTAATTAAAGTGGTAAACGAAAAAGAGACTCCCGTAGTATTTATACTGTGGGGAGCAAACGCGCGCAGTAAAAAATCACTTATCGACACGAGCAAACATTATATTATAGAAAGCGCGCACCCGAGTCCGCTCTCTTGCTATAACGGCTTTTTCGGCAGTAAACCTTTCAGCAAAACGAATAACTTTTTAACAAGCCACGGCATAGAACCTATCGATTGGGATTTATCTAAACAATAACTTTAATTTAATAAAATCTCAACGCCGATTTATTTAAACGTAATTGCCGCACTATTTTATATGAACGTAATTGCCGCATTGACTAAATAATGCGATTATATTTAAGTTAAACGATTTACCGCGATTATAAAATAATGCTTACTGTTTTGTCGAATTTTGTCGTTTTTACGCAATACGTACGCTGTAAAATGCACAACGCGGTTGCGATATATTTGTCTTGCACCACCACAAAAAATCACAATTCGGAGTTTTATTTTGTCTATTTGTAAGCAATAAAAAACAAAATAAAATACACAATTTGATACTTTAATACACGAAAAATTTATACTATAAAAGCCAACCCCTTACAAATTCGGGCTTGGCTTTTCTTTTTTAATTTTTAAATATTTTATTCATTCACAAACTATAAGCACACAAAAGTTACACTACACATAAGACAAAAATTTTTTACTATACACAACACAAAACCGTCACACAAAAACATTTAAACTTAAATATAAACAACCCTCCACTACTCAACTACACACCACCCACTCCCACAGCACGCAAAAAATCAACACTACACAACACATAAAATATCACACTATATATCACGCAAAAAACCAACACTACACACAATATATAATTTCTCGCTATAGACAGCACGCAAAGCCACTATATACAACACAAAAAAAAGTCGCCCGCAAGGGACGACTTTTTAATATAATTATTTAGATTAGTTAAATCTCTCTTTTGCCACATAAGTGGTGTGGAGAAGTTCGTGAGAGGTGTGACCGCAAGGTTCGCCGAGGAATTCTTCGTACAAAGCCTTGATTTGCGGATTATTGTGAGATTGACGAAGAGTTTGCTTTTCGTCTTCACTGTAAAGCGCGTCTGCTCTCTTTTGCTTGAACGTATCCAAAATATCGAGGTCCTCATTGGGAAGGAAGCAAGGTTTAACGTACGGTTGTCCGCCACCCGCAACACAGCCGCCGGGGCAACCCATGATTTCGATAAATTGATATTTGCTCTTGCCTTCTCTGATTTGGTCGAGAAGTACTTTTGCGTTCTTCATTCCCGACGCAACGGCAATGTTGATTTCCATACCGTTGATGTTGAGCGAAGCCTCTTTAACGCCCTCGAAACCTCTTACCGCTTCAAACTTAATCGCTTCGTGTTCTTTACCCGTAAGGAAGAAGTATGCAGACCTTAAAGCAGCCTCCATAACGCCGCCCGTTACGCCGAAGATTACGCCTGCGCCGGTATAATCGCCGATGATATCCATATCGAATTGTTCGTCGGGAAGTCTGTTGAAGTTGATACCGCTACGTTTGATGAGTTTTGCAAGTTCTCTCGTGGTGAGTACGCAGTCAACGTCTTTAAGACCGTCGTGAGAAAGTTCGGGTCTTTCCTTTTCGTACTTTTTAGCGGTACAAGGCATGATAGACACGACGTACATATCTTCGGGATTTACGCCGACCTTTTTAGCATAATAATGTTTAAGGATTGCACCTTGCATTTCGTGAGGAGACTTGCAAGAAGACAAGTTGTCCAAAAGGTCTCCGTAATAATATTCGGCATAGTTTACCCAACCCGGAGAACAAGAAGTTATCATGGGAAGAGTTCCGCCGTTTTTAACTCTTTGCAAAAGTTCGGTAGCCTCTTCCATAATGGTGAGGTCTGCACCGAAGTTTGTATCGAATACTTTTTTGAAGCCTAGTCTCTTGAGCGCGGCAACCATTTTGCCCGTTACGGCAGTGCCGATTTTAAGTCCAAATTCTTCGCCGAGCGCAGCCCTTACCGCGGGAGCAGTTTGAACAACAACGTACTTGCCAGCCTTAAATGCTGCGTCAAGTCTGTCGATTTCGGATTTTTCCATCAACGCGCCCGTAGGACATACAGATACGCATTGTCCGCACATGATACAAGGAGAATCGATGAAGTTGCGGTTTTGAGCGGGAGCGACGATCGTCCTGAAACCTCTGTTTTCAAAACCTAATATGCCGTTGCCGTGAGCGTTTTTGCATCTTTCAACGCAACGTCCGCAAAGAATACACTTCGAAGTGTCTCTTACGATAGACGGACCTACTTCGTCGAGCGTAGTTGCGGATTTAGTACCTTCGTACATACCCATTCTTGCGCCCGTGATTTCTGCTACGTGTTGAAGTTCGCATTGACCGCTTTTATCGCATTGTTGGCAGTGAACGTTGTGGTTGGAAAGTAAAAGTTCTACCGAAGCGCGACGCGCAGCGGTTGCTTTGGGAGAAGAAATGGTGATTTCCATTCCTTCGTTTACGGGATATACGCAAGAAGCAACAAGACCTCTCGCACCCGTTGCCTCTACGAGACATACACGGCACGAACCTCTGTTGCACTCGCCGTGATTATAAGCACACAAAGAAGGAATTTCGTATCCGCACTCTTTTGCCGCTTCCAATATAGTCAATCCCTCGTCTACTTGATAAGGAATACCCTCTATTTTAATATTGATTTTAGACATTTCGATTTCCTCCTATTAGTTTTTGCTTATTGCGCCGAATTTACAGTTGGATATACATACGCCGCACTTGATACACTTGTCGCTGTCGATAGTAAGCGAAGGAAGTTTGTGTCCGGGAGCAACGTAAGTAGTCTTTGTAATTGCGCTAACGGGACAATTTCTTGCGCAAAGTCCGCAGCCGATACATTTATCTTGATCGATTACGTACTTCATGAGGTTTTTACATACCTTTGCGGGGCAAGTCTTGTCTACAACGTGAGCGATATATTCGTCTCTAAAGTGAGCCAAAGTGGAAAGTACGGGGTTGGGCGCAGTTTGACCGAGCGCGCAAAGCGAATTTGTTTTAATCGTTTGAGCGAGTTCTTCAAGTTCCGCTATGTCGTCCAAAGTACCCTTGCCTTGAGTGATTTTTGTCAATATTTCAAGCATTCTCTTCGTGCCGATACGACAAGGAGAACACTTACCGCACGATTCGTCGCAAATGAATTCCATATAGAATTTAGCAACGTCAACCATACAGTTGTCTTCGTCCATTACAATTGCGCCGCCGGAGCCCATCATCGAACCTCTTGCAACCAAACTATCGAAGTCAATTGACGTGTCGAGGTCTTCTGCAGTAAGACAGCCGCCGGAAGGTCCGCCCGTTTGAATAGCCTTAAATTGCTTGTTTCCGGGAATACCGCCGCCGATATCGTAAATAAGTTCTCTTAAAGTCGTACCCATGGGTACTTCTACAAGACCAACGTTGTTTACCTTTCCGCCGAGAGCGAAAACTTTTGTTCCTTTAGATTTTTCAGTGCCGTATTTAGCGAATTCAGCCGCGCCGTTGCGGAGAATATAAGGTACGCAAGCAAGCGTTTCTACGTTGTTTACGATTGTCGGGCATTGCCACAAACCTTTTACCGCGGGGAAAGGCGGTCTGGGTCTGGGCATACCTCTTTTACCTTCGATAGAATTTAAAAGAGCCGTTTCTTCACCGCAGACGAATGCGCCCGCGCCGAGTCTGATATGTACTCTGAAATTGAAGCCCGAACCTAAAATGTTGTCGCCGATAAGACCCAATTCTTCCGCTTGCTTAATAGCGACTTGAAGTCTGTGTACAGCGATGGGATATTCGGCACGAACGTAGAAATAACCGTTTTGCGCGCCGATCGCATAACCCGCGATCATCATACCTTCGATTACACTTAAGGGGTTACCTTCCAAAATCGAACGGTCCATGAATGCGCCGGGGTCGCCCTCGTCGCCGTTACATACGACGTACTTTTCACCGTCGGGTTGGTTGAAAGCGAATTGCCACTTTCTTCCCGTGGGGAAACCGCCGCCGCCTCTGCCGCGAAGTCCGGAATCGAGCACTTCTTTAATTACGTCTGCTCTTTCCATTTTAAGTGCTTTTTCAAGACCTTGGAACGCGCCTACGCCGATAGCCTCGTTGATGTCTTCGGGGTTGATCTTGCCGCAGCCGTACAAAGCGATACGCACTTGCTTTTTATAGAACGTGATGTCGTCTTGTTTTGCGACTTTTTCTTTGCTTGTGGGGTCTATGTATAAAAGTCTTTCGACAACCTCGCCGTTTTTAATGTCTTTTTCAAAAATTTCGTCTACGTCGGCAACTTTAACGAGTCTGTATAAAGTGTCTTCGGGATAAATCTTTACGAAAGGTCCTTGCGAACAGAAGCCGAAACAACCCGCTTGGTTGACGCTTATTTTTTCTTCGAGACCTTCGCTTGAGATAAGTTCTCTAAATCTCTTTAAAATTTCGTCCGAATTGGAAGAAAGGCAGCCTGTACCGCCGCACAATATAATTGCTCTCTTGCCGTCGGTTGCCTCAAACTTTTTATCGAGGCATGCTGCGCAAGAAGTTGTTTTTTCGTTTAATTGTTTATAATTCTTAATCATCTTACACCTCCGCATTACGGTATTCGTCGATTACGCCTTGAACGTCGCCGACTTTCATCTTGGGATAAACTTTACCGTTGATCGTAACGGCGGGAGCGATACCGCACGCGCCTATGCAACGAAGGGCGTCCAACGTAAACATTCCGTCCGAAGTGGTTTGTCCCGGAGCAATACCGAGTATCTCGGAAAATTTATCGATGATTTGTTGCGCGCCTTTTACGTAGCACGCCGTACCCAAACAGCAACCGATAACGTATTTACCCTTCGGCGTCAATGAGAAGAAGGAATAGAAAGTAACAACGCCGTATATTTCCGCAACGGAAATACCCGTTCTTTGCGATACAAGTTCTTGCACTTCAAGAGGAATATAACCGTATTCCTTTTGAATATCGCTCAAAATCATCATCAAAGGCGTCTTTTCATTGGTGTACCTGTCAATAATGGAGTTAATTTGCTTAACCGCATTCTCGTTTAAATGAGCCATATTAGCCCTCCTTACAAAATATCCGTTTATACATGCCGATGCCTAAACGATTAAGTCATCGTGCCAATCATTATTATACAATAAAAAAAGAGATATGTCAATAGTTATATAATGATATAATTAAATTATATAGCGGAAAAATATAGCAATTTAGTGAGAAAATATGCCAAATTAAGGGGATATCATACCAATTTGGTGGGATATTTTGGCGTTTTTTTGTGATTTTGGCGTTGGTGCTTGTGTCGTGTTTCGGGCGGCTGGTTGCATAATTTATACAGTTTGTTGCATAAATTTTATGTTTTCTGTTCAACTCTCGTGGGTTTTGTTATGACTCGCGCGCCGTTATTTTTTTGCGTTTAAAGTATTTTGCGTTGGGTTTTTATGTCGGGGTTTTTGTATTGCCTTTTATGGTGTGTTTTTTATGTCGAATTTTGTGGCGTGTTTTTGTGTTGGGTTTTGCGTTAGGTTTTACGTTGCCTTTTATGCGGCTCGTATGTTTAATTGCCTTATCCTTTTGTACGACTGTTTACAATGTCTTTTGTGTGGTTGTTCACGATGTCTTTTTGTTCTTTCTTGCGTTTTCTTGCGGCATAATTTGCATAGTTGCTCACATGGCTATTTATGGCAAGATTTACATTGTTAATTACCGCAAGATTTACGAAAATTTAGCAAGTTTGTCATTGCAATATTTACGGCAAAATAAAAGCCAAACGATTTTGTTCGACCGCTTGACTTTTGTTGTTGTTTTTAAATTTTTTGTTTAATGTTTTGTGTGTTGATTTGCATTTAATTTGCGCAAGTCGCAATTTTTAACCTTTCTGTCTTTCCTTCAATGCGTTTTTTCTATACCCGTTCTTCGGCGCAATAAGTAAACAAACTATGCTTTTCTTCGCCACATATATGACGGCAATTTACATAAATTCACGCATTAAATTACGCGAAAATTGTGCGTTTTACTCAATACGTATTGCGTAATGCATGCAAAATCACATTTTGTTGCGTCCGTATTTCACGGTTATTTTATCAAGGTCAACGGACAAGAAAAACTGCTTTCTTTTAAGCAATTGTCTTTGAGCATTAATTTTTACGGTGACGTAATTACTAAATCCATCAACAACGACGTACACGAGTTTTTCTTCGCCGAGCACGTCTTCGTCGAGACAAGCCCTGACTATTATTGCGTTTTTACGCCTTTTGGAATAGCCCGTAAATGCGTCGGGCGGAATAATCACCGTCGCTTGGTTTGCCAAAATTTTGTTTTTTAAACAAAGCACGCTTTTGCCTATTTTTAATCTATTGAAAGGCAATTTAATAGCCGTTGCCACATTTTGCTTTATTTCGTATTTCGAGGTGATTTTTTGTTTATCCATAGAGTAAAGTTGGGTCGATTCCGACGGGAAATACAACTTCACGCTGTCCCCTACTTTATATCCTCTATCCGTGCGCAACGCTATTTTTTCCGTTTGCGTCGAAAAAACCGTAGTCATTCCTTCGACGTAAGTCACGGTGGAATTTATCTCGAAATCGCCGTCGCACTTAAAATAACGCACCTCGCCCGTCTTGATTTTTACGTAAACGTTTTCTTCTTCGCTTATAATTCTGCTCAAAAAAACGTTGTCGAGCGCATTTCCCTCACCGCCGACAGTCAAAGTTGCGCCGCCGAGCATTCCTTTTAAAAAGTATTCGTCTTTAATGCCACCGATTTGCACTCCGTTTTTATCGAAAATCACGGGGTATTCAAGCCCGAAAAAGTTTTTACTAAACAACACCTCGCCCAAATCGTCTTCGTTTATAGTTTCTTTAAGTAAGTGCGAAAGTTCGATTTCGTCACCGTCAAAAATTATTTTATCTTTTTGTAAAACGCCGTCTTGAATTCCCGCTTTATCGCCCGCCAAAATGTAAGTAGTTTCGGTGTTTTGCGGATTTTTAATCACCTCTTCGGGCGTGCCGTATGCGATAAGTCCGCCGTCGTTTAAAATTGCGATATGTCGCGCGAGTTTCAACGCCTCGTCAACTTTATGCGTGACGTAAATAAACGTAGTTTTCGGCAACTTTCTCTTTAATGCGATGAGTAAATCTTCATAATCGCTCCTCGATGCCTCGTCAACGTTTGAAAGTGGTTCGTCAAATAAAATAATGTCGGGAGAACGCAAAAGTGCTTTCGCCAAAGCCACCCTTTGCTGCTGACCGCCCGAAAGATATTTCGGTTTTCTGTTGAGTACCGACGTCAGTCCCAAAAGCGATGCGACCGACCGCACTTTGGCGTCAACCTCGACTTCGTTTAATCCGTGCGATTTGTCGTAAAAACCCAAATTTTCATACACGGACATATTTGGATACAAAACGTACTGCTGAAAAACCATGGCGATATTTCGCTTTTCCGCGGGCACGTCGCTCATAGGCACGCCGTCGAAAAACACTTCGCCAGAGGTGCATTTTTCAAGTCCGGCAATTACCCTTAAAAGCGTGCTTTTGCCCGAACCGGATTCGCCCATGACTACGGTAAAATCTCCGCTTTCGATATGCATGTCGAGACTTCTTAACGCGTAAGAGTCCAAGTCGAATATTTTTGTCAAGTTTTTACAAGAAACGTCCATATCTTTCCTTTTTATTTTTGTGCTTTACTATGCTTTTTGTTTACCGCGTTATGCCGCTTTGTTTACCTATTAAACCACTTATACCACGCCGCCGTTACGGTTTTTATATTGTTTTTATATTAATAGCGCGCCGTTTTTGCAAGTTTTACGCAATACGTATCGCATAAACAACGCCGTTTTTATTATTTTACACCATTTTATAATTGCTTAAAAATCTGCGTTTAATCGTCGCTTTTAATTTCTTTTTCATCGACATTTTCAAGCGTTTCTTGGGTGTCGTTTTTAAGTGTTTCTACTTCGTCGATGTTGTCTTTAATTTCCTCGTCGGTGTAATTTTCGTCGTTTTCTTCTAAAATTTCATCGTTTGTTTCGTCGTCGTTTTCAGCGTTTTCAACTTCGTTTATAAAGTCGGAAATTTTGTAGTCGTCCACGATAACCGCGCCTTGTCCGTAGAGACCTTTTCTCACGAACTCGGGGTAATTTTCGGCATTGATATATTTATCGAAAACCGAGTTTGTATACAACGCCCACACACATTCGAGATAACCAAACCCGATACAACAAACGAAAAACATTCCTATATACTGCACTAACGGCACGGGTATATAAAACATAACCAAGCACGGAACGACCGACGCCAAAAATATGAGAAAGTTTTTGGGTAATTGTTTAAATGTGTAAATAAACGCCGCTTTAAACACGTCAAAAGTCTTCATATTGTACAGCGAAGACAGACAGCAAGCGTACATCGTGACGATAATCGACATCAATTGCAACAACAAAAGTAAAACCACGCACGTAAATTTTGTCATTTGGCTGTTGTTTCCGAAAATAAACGCGTACGAATAATATCCGCTGAAATACAAGACTATACCGAAAATTAAAGCGATTAACATATACTGTTTAAAGCCGTATTTAATGCCCTTTTTAAAGTCTCTGAAAACCGAAACGGGTTCGTCCCAAACGAGTTGTCTCGCGACGTATATCCCGCCCGCAAGCCCGATAGAGGCAAACATTATAAGCGGAACTTCGACCATTAAATTAAACGCTACCATTTTAAGTATGTCTGCTATTTTGTATTCGTTAGACAATAAATTTAAGAGATTTGTACCCGAATACAAGCCGAAAATCAAAAGCGGAAGAAAAAATATCGCAGTTAACAAACACGTTTTTAAGAATTTTATATATTCGTTTTTTATCACGAACCAAAGTGCTTTAAATCTGTTTTTCGGCAAATCTTCGGGCGTAAAGTCGTTGTTTTTGGGTTTTCCTAAAATTAATCTTTGAAAAAAATCACCCAATTTCATATCCGTTTTCCTCCACGTAATCGAGTATGGTTTGAATCACGGCGTAACACGTATCGTAACTTTTGTTGTGCCAATTTATAAGCATGTAATAGTCGCCCGCAAGATGCACTCCGTAAGGCACGCCGTCGATTATATAATTGTCTTCCAAATCTGTAAACGGCGAATTTTCGAGACTTAAATAGAAATCTTTTGCGTCGTGCAACTCTATTTCGCTTTTGTTAAACACGAAAATGTTGGTCGTGATGCCGCCTTTTGTGCCGAAAAGTTTGAAATAATTGTCGCTGTTAGGGTCGTAATTTTCGACGTGAACGACCTTTTTGCCGTTTTCTTTAGCGGTGGTTTTTATCTCGTTTACAAGTTCCTTTTCAAAATTTGCGGGGGCAGAAACCCACACGTAAAAATGCTCGCTCATTTTGGGTTTGGTAAACATATAATAGACGAAGCAATTTAAAAGCACCGCCACAACGACGCACACCAAATAAACCCACCATTTTCTTTTAAAACTGTTTACGGCGTCGCGCTTAGTTATGTTTTCATCATAAATCATAAGTCCGCCTCCTTGTATGCAATCAAATGGCGATTAGCGATTATTAAATAGTATTCTTTGCCATTTTCGAGCGATACGTTTGCCCTAATGTTGACAATGTAATCGACTTCTCTCTCTTTTACTTTGTCGTAAAATTTATAAGTGGAATACTCGAACCCGTCGATTTTAAGGTCTTCTCCTTTCGCTATAAACGTTGCCGCAGATTTTTTCTCGTCTGCGCCCGTCATTGCGTCGAGATACTTATAATACCTTTTACATTTGCCGTAAATTACGTCGAAATAATACACGCTCCATACGGCGAACAATACGCTTAAAATTATACCGAGAACAAGCGGCAAAACATGCCCTATAAAAAAGTTTAAACATATAAGCGCAACCGCGACAAAAAGGTAAATCATCGCCGCAATTTTATAGCGTTTTTTAAGTAGTTTAAGCCTTTCGGACAACATATTAAGTTCTTCTTGAGAATAGCAATAAATATAATCTTTCAACTTCGTTTCTTCTTTTAATTTATTGATATAATTTTACTACAAAACCGCAAATTAGTCAAGCCGATAAAAAAGCGTGACCGCGGCACAACGACAATTTACGTTTGACTACACAACACGCATTACCGCAAACAATGTTATAAACAAAACAGCGCAACTATCTATACACTAAACAGTACAACTACCCATATACCGCACAACACGGCAGATAAAAATGCAATACACCACACGGCTCAATAAACAAAAACGCAATATACAAAACAACGCAACAGCAATAAAACAAGCAAATTTATAATATTATCTTCTATAAAAAATACGGGGCTGCCATATTCGACAGCCCCTTGTATTTCGTTAGTTTAATTACCGCTAATCAAGTATAAATCAACCGATTAAGCGTTGGGAACGAGCGCAAGTTTTTGATTAATTACGCTTGCGTCGGTAGTTGCATAGTAGTCCTTAATTCCCAAATTAGTGTTGAAGGAAAGGAACCCTACCGTGGTATTCGCCCCCAACTCAAATCCACGAGGATTGTGAATTGTCGCCACATATTGGTCGTTACAGAACAAATAAATGGTGCTATCTTTCATAAGAATTGCCATCTTGGTATACGCGCCGTTTGTATATTGCGGAACGTATTTAGCGGGAAGTTCGGTTGTTTTTTCCGTACCTTCCCAGTCCCAATTTCCTGCCTCTCCAAATATCGAGAAGGTATAACCTACCGTCTTGTTTGTATAACCGTTAGATGCGTCGATATAGAAGAAGAAACCACCGTCTTCGCTTCTTAACGCCATACCGATCTTCGGATACGGGTCGTTAGTGAGAGCCTTCGTATCTGTTTTTGCAAAGTTTGCAACGGTAATTTTACCCTCGGCATAGAACGTGTTATGATAGAAATCTTTAAAGATTGTATATTGATCTGCCGAACCTTTGTGATATACTATGCTTTCTTTATCGTTCATACCGTAGTCGTTTGTAAGATCAACTCCCCAAGTAGTACCGAATTTATAATTTGCGTCACCCGCTTCACCGAAAGTAGTGCTTGTCGGCGTTTTATTTGACGATACTGCGGGAGGATTCTTATAAGAATATTTCTCGAAAGAATCTGCGTTAACGGGCGTTTTGTTGTTGCCCATTACTACTATTTCGGGAATATTTACTTCGTAATCGCCGGAATCGAAAGTGATTTTGATTTGGTTTACCGCAAGATCCGCCCACTCGGCAATTACCGCTCCGCCCGGGTTGGTCACTTCGTTATTGAACGTATAGAAACCGTAATCGTATCTAAGGTTTTTAATAGTCGCGACCTTATCGCCGGAAGAAGTCTTGTAAGTGAGTTCTACTTTGTTGATATTTACGAAAGTTTTATCGTATTCGATAGCATTGTAAATGAGAATAGAACGAGTATTTACATAGCCGTTGAATTTCATCGTGATTTCGCTTGTACCCGCGTTAAATTCGGTTACGTTTACAATGTCGTTGTAACTGTCGTGAATTTTGATAAATCCGTCGTTGAGATATTTTGCGGAAGAGTCGGACTTGACGTTTGTAGCCGTAACTGTTGCTTGCTCGGCAACGTTTTTATATCCGCAAACCGCTTCGGGAAGGGGTTGATAAGAATAAGTAGGTCCGTTGGTAATCATTACTTTTTGACCTTGACTGTTTGTAGCAAACTTAATCCTATCAACGGCAAGCGCTCTACCATCGGAAATTTCTTCTCTGTTTTTAAACGTGTGGTAAGCAATGAACAGTTCGTCACCGGCATAAATAAAGCAGTGGTGTCCTGCAGATTGCGCGCTCCTCCAACCGGATTCGGTATAAAGAATATAACCGCCGTCGTTGTAAGGAATTTTCACGAAGTCGCCGAGAGGATCGCTTGCGGTTGCCGTCCTTACCTTATAATCTGTAGAGGTATAGGGCCAAATGGAAAGAGTAAGCATATAAGTATCCGTCTCTTCGTCGTAATACATAAACGGACCTTCGTTTACCCAACAACCTTCTTCGTCGGCAATTTTTTCGCCGTTGTACGCCTTATCATAACCGTTTTGCGTGAGTTTTTTAAGTGTGGAATAATCGGGCTCTAACCAACTGTTGAGTTTGCAACCCCAAATACATTGAGAGTTTTGCGAACCGCCGTATGCCGACATATACAAATATTTATCGCCCGTTTTGGGATCGAGGAAGGGAGATGCGTCGATTACCGTAGTAAACACTCCGTTTGAGTGAGCGGCAAAATCGAAAGCGGGTTTCGATTCGTCTGCGCAAATAAACGGACCTACGGGAGAATCGGACATCGCTACGCTTATATACGCTATACCGCCGTTGCCGCTTCCGTCCCATCTGTCGTAAGAATTGATATCCCAAGCGTTGTAATACATATAATACGTTTCGTCGCTTTCATCGTATATAACTTCGGGAGCCCAATAGTTTTCATAAGCCCAAGTGGTGAGATAGTCGGGCATAAACGCTACGCCCATATCTTCCCAATTTGTCAAGTCGGTGGATCTCCAACATTGAATACCGTGACAATCGATAAGATCGGAAGTACCATATGCATAGAAATAACCGCCGTACTCTTTGCTTTGATTTTTGTCAACCCAAATTACCGAAGGATCGGCTAATTCAAAGTCGAGAGTATTTGCATAATATAAGTTTTTATTGTAGTCGTCGTGAACGTTTGAATTCGACATATTATTGTACGTTATATAACTGAATTCTCCGCCACCGCTCGAATCGCCGCCGCAGCCCGCAAAACAAGTTGCGGCAATCATTCCAGCAACAGCCAAACTCAATAATCTGCTTTTTTTCATTAATATTCTCCTATTATATTTAAAATTAAAGTTTCATACCGGACGTCGCAATACCTTCGATGAAGTATTTTTGAGCGATGAGGTAAAGTACGATCGTAGGAAGAAGCGCAAGCACGCAACTTGCCATAATTACGTTAGGACTCGATGGGAAATACGATGAAATTCCGGACAAAACAACTTGAAGCGTAGGATAATCTACATCTCTTAAATAAAGATACGGACCGAAATAATCGTTGTATCCGCCGATAAAGCCGAGCAAGCCTTGCGCGAAAAGCGCGGGCACGGAAAGCGGGACCATTATAGAGAAAAACATTCTATAAAAGCCCATACCGTCGAGTTTTGCCGCCTCTATCAAGTCGGTGGGAATACCCGAGTAAAATTGTCTCATAAAGAATACGCACGTCGCCGCGCCGAACATACCCGGGACCATCAACGGGAAAGCCGATTCTCCCAAGCCTAAAGCATTGTAAAGCACGAACGACGGGGTCGTCATTATCGTACCGGGGATCATCATCGTTGCCAAAAGTACCGAAAAGAGGAAATTTTTACCTTTAAAATTAAGTTTTGCAAACGCAAACGCGCTCATTGCCGAGGTTAAAAGTCCCAACAACGTAGGCGGTATAACTATACCGAGAGTAACGAAGAAACCATAAATAATCAAGGAATGTTGACCATTATCCAGCGGGCCTACGTACTCTGTTATACATTGCTTATATCCTTCTAACGTAAACGGTTTCGGAATCCATGAGAAATCGGCTGAAAACGCTTGTTCCCTTGTCTTAAACGAATTTGATAAAACAATCGAGAATGGAAATAAAGTCCACAAAGCGAATACAATAAGCACCAAATAAATAATTATTTTACTCAATATTACTGCGGGAGATTTTCTCTTTTTCGCCCTTGCAACTTCTTCTGCCGTCATAAACGGATTGTCCGCGGTATATTTAGCATTTGCCGAAACTGCGTTAGATTTTACCGCTTTAGAAGTATTTGAATTTGCCGTTATTTCTTCAACGATTAAGTTGACGCTTTGTGTTGAATTTTCATTATTATTCTTTTTCATAAACACATCTCCTTAATCGTAACTTACCCAATATTTGGATACGGTAAAGTTGATTGCCGTAATAATTAAAATAATTATAGCGAGCAACCAAGCAACAGCCGATGCTTGACCGAATTTATTTCCCGACCACAAAAGGTTGTACAAATAATATACGCAAGTCAAACCCTTACCATCCGGACCGGGGTCGAAATTTACTTTTGAATTAAGCAACGTCTGCGGACGAGCAAACTCTTGTAACGCACCGATAAAACCGGTGACAAGCACGTAAAACGTCGTCGGGGAAATTGCGGGAAGCGTGATATTAAAGAATATTCTAAACGCACCCGCTCCGTCGACCTTTGCAGCCTCGTAATAAGCCGAATTTACGTTTGTAAGCGCAGCGCCGAAAAGCACTATATTAAACGCAGTGCCGCCCCATACACCCGTAATTATTAAGACCCAATAGAAATATCGCGTGTCATTAATCCAGTCGATAAGATTTTTATAATTTCTACCGAGCAAACTATTTAATATACCGTACGTTTGCCCGAGAAAAATGTCTTTCCATACAAGAGAAATTGCAATAGTAGAACAAACGAAAGGTATAAAGTAAATCGACCTAAACAATTTTTTACATCTTATATCCTTTGTCAAAAGGAAAGCAATTATAAGTGATAATACGATACTTATCGGAAGCGAAGCCGCCATAACTACGGTATTTTTTAAACTCATTAAAAACTTACCGCCGTTTGCTTTGTCCGTCCAAGAAAGTACGTATCTAAAATTATCGAGTCCGACAAATTTTGCGCCTTTGAACGTAAAACTATCCATTTCCAAAAACGCCATTACTATAGCGAGTATCATGGGTATAAGTCCGAAAAGCACAAAACCGATTACGGGAACAATAGCCATTGCAATACCGGCTAAATTCTCCTTTTTGTCAACCGATTTTTTATTAAATGATTTTTCAAGTGTCATAATCCTTCCACCTAATATCATATACGGTTAAGCGGAGAAATCTCCCCGCTCAACTCGCCATTATGCATTAATTATTTTTTCTTTTTCGTGTAGGTCTTAAGCGTATTCCACGTCTTGGTGTAGTCTTGAGCCGTGAAGAACGATTCGTAAGTTGCCGTGCCGTTTCTTATCTTGCTGTTAAGATAACTTGCCCATTCGTCTATCCAGTCGTTGTTGAGCAAGAACCACCAGTCGCCCGCTTGTTCATACTCTGCAGCGTCGATAAACACTTTAGCGTTTTGAGGATATTTATTAGATTGAAGGAATACTTCAGTATTTGCAAGGCTCTTTTGAAGAGGAATTGCGAAACCGGTCTCTGCTTGAGCGGTTTGTCCGTATACGCCGCCTATATATTCAATAAATTTCCAAGCGGCTTCTTGTTTATTGCTTTTTGCCGCAATTGCCAAAGCAACCGAACCAGAGTGACCTGCCATTTTGCCGTGTACTTTTACGTCGCCATTTTCGTCGTATTCTTTATATTGAACAAGAGGCGCAACATCCCATTTAAACGCAGACTTACCATTCTCTTTACGTGCAGCGTAATCTTCATCGCTTTCACTCATCAATTTTCTAAAGTCGCAAACGTTCCATCTTCCGTCTACAAGCATTGCTGTTTTACAACTTGTAAATGCTTTTGCCTTACCTGCGTCACCGCCCAAAGATTGAGGTTTAGCAGTAATATTGTAACCCGCTTTACCGCCGATTGTAATATTTTCAGCACTACCAAGTCTTACGAATTCTTCAAACGCTTCTTTTTGAGAAGGAAGCACGTTGAGTTGTCCTTTTTCTACCGCAGCCAATACCGTAGGCTCTATTTGAGCGTTGTCGAAGTGAGTTTGGCCGGCGGGTGCTGCCGCAACCTCTTTTTCGTTTGCAAGTTTGTCTGCATAAGAAAGCGTTTCGCCGGGATTGTAAGTGTTTCCGTTGATGGTGAAAGGCTCCGCATCGTCGTCTACGATATAGTTTTTAGTGGGATCGCAAAGCGTGAAATCATAGAAACCGCCGGTATATTGAGTATCGTCGCTTTCAATATATTGAATAACGTTGCCGCCAACGCCCCAACCGTAGTTGAACCACCATTCGGTGAAGAAACCGAAAATACCGTTTTCTCCTTTCGGGTCTTGAGCGGTTTGAATTACTTTAGAAAGCGTATAGCACTCTTCCCAACTCATCGGCACTTGGTTGTTGAACCATTTTTGACCGTTGCTATCTACGAAATAACCTTTTTCGGTTACTCTATAGTCTGCGGGGATTTGGTAATCCACCTTTGTTTTACCTCTCGAATCGGCTGTGCCGTTATTGAACGCTTCAAGATCATCGGCATCAACCGAAATAACCTTTACACCCGATTCATTGAACATAGTTTCGTTATAGAAAATAACGATAGGACCTATATCCTTGGGTACGCCGTAATATTTACCGTTTGTACCGGCCGCTTCGCCGTAAAGAGTGGTGTTTACGTCGTAATAATATCTCTCTTTAACGTTGGGCCACAATTCGTCTATGTTATATACGCTTGATTTTTCAACATAACTGGTAATATCTTTTAAAAGTCCTTTCGTCGCAAATTCTTTATAATCGGAGTCGCCTACGTAGAATACGTCGGGGCATTGCTTCGTTTCAAGAGCCATACTAAGTATATTGCTGTAACCGCCCGAATCTTTTCTTTTATAGTCAACGAAAATATTATTTTGCGACTTATTGAAATCACTAACGAGTTTTTCAAAAACCGGCATCTCATTATTGTCTCCATAAGCCCAGAACGTAACAGTATGGACTTTCCCGTCGGGTCTTACGTTACCGGAGTCGTCCAAATCTACGTCTCCGGTATTGTCTTTGCCTCCACAGCCCAAAAGGCCGAAAGACAACGAAAGTATAAGCACCATTACAATGCTTAATAATTTAGAAAATCTTTTCATTTTTTTCCTCCATGTTTTATATAAAATTTTACGGCTATTGCCGAATTTTACTGTGTTAAAAATTTACGGCTTAAGCCGAAAATCATTATTGTATCGAAGTCGTTTGCCGCCAAAACGTTTTTGTTTAATGCTTTTTATTAAACTTTTAATTAACCGCCGTATTTAGCCCGAATATTTAATTTCAAGCCTGAATCGCGCTTAAATTTACGTCGCACACGGTAACGCTTCTGTCTTCTTTTGCGCCTTTTTCAACGTTTTTTATAAGTTTGTCTATTGCAATTTCCACAAATGCCTTTTTGTCATAACTGACCGAAATGACGTCCAAAGGCAACCTAAATTCGCGCTGAAGATTATCAAAACCGACAATTTCGATTTTTTTACCTAATTGTTTGTATTTTTCCATTACCTCGAAAACGATCATGTCGTTGAAACAAAACACGCCGTCGATATCGTCAATTTTCAAAAGATCGTTTACCTCTTCGACATATTGTTTGTAATCGCCCTCGTGCGGAGCAATGGAAATTCCGCTTTCGTTTAACGCTTTAATAAACCCCGTTTCTCTTTCGACCATACAGTCGATATTAGGTCCGTCGCCGACAAAACGCATGCGCTTGCAGCCCTTGTTCAAAAGGTATTTTCCCGCAAGATAGCCGCCTTTTTCGTTGTCGAGCACTACGCAGTCGATTTTTTCGCTTTCTATTCTTCTGCCGAGGATTACCGTGGGTATACCCTCTCTTTCGATAATCGTTTGCGCTTTTTGATCCGGCGCGATAAGCGAAAGTATGCCGTCTACGTTGCGTGACAAAATGTTTTTCACCGTGTCGGTGCTAAACAGCGCGCTCGTGTTGATAAACGTAATGTAATTATAACCGTTTGCAAGCAACGCTTGTCCCGCATAATGCAAAATTATGGAATAATATGGGTTTAGTATACAGTCGTAAACTATGCCGATTGTTTTGGAAGTGCCGTTTCTTAAACTCGCCGCCGCCATGTTCTGCACGTAACCGAGTTGATTAGCAATTTCCCTTATTTTTTCTTTAGTGTTTTCGGATATATCCCTTGAATCCATAAGTGCCCTCGATACACAATTTACCGAGTAACCGCTTATTTGCGCTATATCCTTGAGCGTAACTCTTTTAGTCATTTTAATATATTTTTTACCGCGGTCGGTCGAACGCCGACCGCGGTAAAACTTTTAAGTTATTTTGTGTTTGCTTTTAATAATCTACTTTGCGCAATTCTACGTTGAGTAAATTATTCCTCTTTTAATTTAACGCTTAAATTATGCGCCCGTTACCGTGTAACCTTCTTTCCAAGAAATTCCGTTTTCGGTAACCGTGTAAGGACAATCCATTTCATAAATATGATAATTGCCGCACCACCACAAATTTGCCGAGCCTTCACACATACCGGCAGCAGTATCTTCGTTTCTAAACGCAAGCATAATTTCTACGTCTTGAGTTTCGTTGTAAGGCATATCGTCGTAAGAAATGAACATTTCAAACGTGATTTCGTACAAGTTGTTGTCAAGTGCTTTACTCTTGAAGTTGAACGCTTTAGCCGAACCTAAATCACGAAGAGCGGAAGCGTAATTTTGCGTTCTCGAAGCAGAACCGTAAGTGAATTCTACGTTCGTATCAACCCACCAATCTGTCGTGCTGTTTACGCTGATATTGTTTGCAGTAACTGCTTTACCCGCAACTATTACGCCGCCGTCAACCTTTGCCGCATAGAATCTTATGCTCTTGCCTGAATTGTCGGTTGCTACCGTTTCGTAATAGTGAGCGGAAAGTGTTTCGTTTGCTTCCCAATCTGCTATATCACCGTCAACAATAAGTCCGCTTTCGGTAGCGACGTTGAACAACTTGAGGTTTTCAAGAATTTCACTGTCTTCGGTTGTCGCAACGACTTTGTTTACCTTCATATCAACGTTGAAACCGCCGATACCGGGGGTTGCTTCGTCTGCCGCGCCGTAATATCCGTCGTGAATGAAGTATACCACGTTGTTGACTACAAAATAGTAAGTTCCGTTGTATTTAGCGATCGCCATTCTTGCATATTTACCGTTGAGGTAAGCCGTATTCGGTGCTGACATAAACGGATTAAATACATAACTGCCGTTTTGAGGCGTATAGCCCCATACCCAATCGGAGTTAGGAGTTTTGTCGCTCTTTTGAGTGATACCCACAACTCTGTTGTCGTTGAATATGCTTCCGTTGCTGGTTGCGTCCATATAGAACAAAAGCGTACTGTTACTTGTTCCTTTTACTACGATACCTGCCTTGGGATATTGGTCATTATTGTTTACTTTAGTAAGAGTGAAGTTTACTTCAAAGTAGAAGTTTTCACTGCTAATCTTTGAATAAAGGTGATTTTCGTTAAGAACGTTACCGATAATTTCACCGTTTTCTTCGGTATAAGCAGAGTTTTCTTCAAAATTTTCACGAGTAATAGTTGTACCCGTAGTGTCTGCAAGTCTAATGTCAACGTCTTCAAGGCTTCCGCCGGCAATTTTGTTGAGTTCGGTTTCGTCTGTGACGTACTTGAAGTCTTTTGCCGTTAAACCGAGGTTGAACGCCATTAAACCAACTTGAGCCGCTCCGTCGGTATCTTCATAACCGAGTTTAAGCATTTGCGCTCCGTTTGCGAACAAATAGAACGTATGACCGTATTTCAAAAGTCCGAGTGTAGCATAAGTTCCGTTTGTATAAACGAAATTGCCTACCGTAGCCTTCTTTTCAAGATTCCAAGCCCAATCGGAAGTTCTGCCGCCGTTGCTCATTCTCGAAACCGAACCTACTTGCATCGAACCGTCTACTGCGTCGATATAATAGAATACTTCGCCGATAGCCGTCTTTGCAACGATACCCATCTTGGGATATTTATCGCTATTGTAAACGTTTTGTTTAGTGAGTTTTGCTTCAAAGTAGAAGTTTTCAACCGGCGTTGCTTTGTACCAAATTGCTTGTTCTTCTACGCCCGTGTTTACAACGTAAGGAGTTTCGCCGTTGTCTGCGCTTGCGTCCCAACC
>CAKQKQ010000017.1 GCA_934249265.1 uncultured Clostridia bacterium
CGCTCAACTCGGCGGCGTTGCTTCTATGCTTGCAAACCTCATCAAGGAAAAGACGGGTTTCAAGACGAGAGGTATCGAACTTAGTCTTATGCAAAGATGCGGCGCGCACCTTGCTTCTAAAGTTGACGTTGAAGAGACGTTCGAGGCTGGCCGCGAGGCTGTTAAGGCTGCAGTTGCGGGCGAAACCGATAAAATGGTTTGCTATGAAAGAGCGCAAGGCGAAGAATATAAATGCAATTACAAACTTCTTCCGCTCGAACTTGCCGCAAACACCGAAAAGACTGTTCCGCTTGAATGGATAACCAACAACGGCACTTACATTTCCGACGAGTACGTAAAATATGCGCTTCCCCTTATTCAAGGCGACGCTAAAGCACCGCTTGAAGACGGTTTGCCGAGATTTGCTCATCTTAAAAAAGTGCTTGTAGAAAAACTTTAATTAAATGTTTTCGCCGCTTAAAGATTGAATAAATTTAAAACGGCGAATAGACTGAAAGTTTTTATATAAAATTAAAATTACGGAAAAAAGTCCGACTCGTTTCGGACTTTTTTGCTTGTTTATTAAAAGCCGATTTTTAAGTGATTTGCAGTTACGTCGCTATTATGTAGCGAGTATGTTGCAGTTGTATTGCGGCTAAATTTGGACGAAAAGCGTATTGAAAATTGCCTTGTATCGATGAGTGCAATTTTAATCATGTTGTCACGTTTACAATATACGTATTATGTAAAAATGACATTTTAGCGACGTTTTGTAGTGTTTTGCGGTGTTTTATGTTGGCACAGTCGCATAATATTTGCGCGCGGCATAATATAAACTAAAAGAAGTAAATTTTTTGACTAAAGTCAAAATCTTTCAAGTCCTTGCGGACTTTCGCAAAAATATAAAATTTTTGCACTTCTTAGTATGTAAAATGCGAAATTGTAAACCCTTGCAAGCAAGTTTCCAATTTCTTATATTATAAACTATAAGAAATAAATCTTTCGGCTAAAGCCAAAATCTTTCAAGTCCTTGCGGGCTTTCGCAAAAATATAAAATTTTTGCACTTCTAAGTATGTAAAATGCGAAATTGTAAACCCTTGCAAGCAAGTTTCCAATTTCTTATATTATAACTATAAGAAGTAATTTTTTATTTAAAGGGAAAACTTCACGAAAAAAGTTTGCGGAAAATTTGACGTAAAATGTTCGACGGCAATAACGTGACAATGAAATATAGATTTGAATGTTGACGGCAAAAGAAAAATTAAGAGTAAGTAAGGTAAATGGAAAAAGGGAGTAATTATTATGCTTGAAAATTTAAAAGAATATTTTACCGACCAACACGTCGTAAGTACGTTTGCCGGTGTGTTGGTTTTGATATTTTTAGGGTACGTTTTACGCAAGAAAAATGTTTTTACTTCCGCAACCAAAGACGTGCTTACGACAATTTTGCTTAAATTGGCTGTTCCGTGCATTGCGTTCAATTCTTTCATGACCGAATTCAACAAGGGTATGATATCGGTGCAAATCGCCTCGTTTTTCATTTCGGCGGCGGCATACGCGTTGACGGTTCTTATCACAAGATTAATTTTCCGCAAATTAGGTAAAGAAAAGGCGCAAGTCCTTTCAATAATATCGGCGTTGGGTCAACTTACTTTGTTTTCGCTTCCCGTGCTAAAAGCCTTGTTTGACGGCAACGACGCCGAGGCGATGATTACCGTAAACACCGTAACGATAAACTTCCGTATTATGACGTACGTATATTCTTATTTGATTATTTCGGGCTTAAAATTCGACAAGCAGTCAATTAAAAGTTCGGTAAAAACGATTTGTTTAAACCCAATAGTAATAGCCATGTTTGCGGGACTTGTAATATATTTATTGCAAGATGTCGTGCCGAGCGTAACGGTTGGCGGAAAAACTCATTCGGCAATAAGAATAGACCTTTATTGTCCGCCTTTGTATTCGCCGATAAAAACGCTTGCATCGCTTGTGAGCCCGCTTGCGATGCTTTTGACGGGCGTTATTTGCGGCGGTTATGACCTTAAAAAGGTGTTAAAACAAAAATTGTATTATTTAGTTGCTTTTATAAGGACGGTTTTAGTTCCGCTCATGGTTTTGGGACTTGCGTGCGCAACTCAATTTATTTTCAACGTGGGTTTTACCGAATATTCTTTGACGGCTCTTGTAATAAGTTTCGGCGCGCCCGTGTCGGCGGTAATTTGCGCGTACTCGGTAAAATATCAAAGGGAAGAAGAGTTTGTTTCGGGCACTTTGGTTATATCGGTGCTGTTCAGTTTAATAAGCGTGCCTATGCTCGGATTTTTGTGCCGAGTGGTTTGCAGAGCGTTTTAAAGTAGATGAGTATTACGTTTGCGGCGCGCACAAAAACGGCGGTTTTGCTTGGCGGTAGAGCGCATACGAAACACAAAAAAATTAATAATCGAATTATCGACATATAAAAAATCACTTAATAAATTGATTCATATTGCTTTTCAATGGTTTATAATGAGGCGAGAAATACGCCCGAAAACAAGAAAAATTAAGAAAATTTATAAAAAGTGCTTTATATGCTTGACTTAATCGTTTGTTTTTAGTAAAATCATATAGCAGGTTTGAAATTGAGGTTTCGCTTGCTAAAATTGTCGGGGTATAGCGCAGTTGGTAGCGCGCTTGTCTGGGGGGCAAGAGGTCGCGAGTTCAAGTCTCGCTACTCCGACCATATTTAGGCGATTATATTATTGCCGCAAAAATCCCTTGTTTTACAAGGGATTTTTGTTTTATATAGATAAATCGATAAATGTTTTATAATATAAGAAATTGGAAACTTGCTCGCAAGGGTTTACAATTTCGCATTTTACATACTTAGAAGTGCAAAAACATTGTGTTTTTGCATAAGTCCGCAAGGACTTGAAATATTTTGGCTTTAGCCAAAAGGTTTACTTCTTATAGTTTAATACTCAAACAAATCGACAAGCGTTTTATTTTATATTCGTTTTATATTAAACAATATATTTTATAAACAAAGCGGTACGTTTTGAGATTAATTTTATAAAATCGCAAAAAAGTTTAATATGCTTTAAACAAAACGTATTTGCAAGATATTTGATAAAACGCCGCAAAAAAACAAAATAGGCAATGAAAAGGGTAGAAAAAGGTAAAAAAGATAAAATAGGCAAAGATAAGAAAGGTAAAGATAAACTAAGCAACGAAAGTGATAAAAAGAGTATAAAATGGCATAGAAAAAGCCGTCGCGCAAATGATTTTAAATCAAAATTTGCGCGACGGCTAAATAATTATTTAATTTTAATTATTTATTGAACAAATCTTTATACGATTTGCTGAATTTAGCAACGGGAGATTTGCAAGCCTCGATTTTTACTTTTTCGCCCGTCAACGGATTTACGCCGTCTCTCTCGTTTTTCTCCTTAAGGTTAAACGTTGCAAAGCCCGAAATGTGGATATATTCGCCGTTTTGCAAGCAGTCGGTAAGGGTGTCGACGAAAGCGACAAAATTGTTTTCCGCTTCTTTGATGGTTACGCCGAGTTTGTCGGCATACGCTCTGATAAATTCACTTTTGTTCATAATGTCTTCGTGTCCTCCAATACATATATTGTTTAATTTACGGCACAATAGTATTGCCTTACTATTTTAAATTGCCTTATTGCTAATAAATTATAACATATTTTTAGGAAAAATCAAGGGTTTTTTAAAAATTTTTAGCGTATATACACAAATATTTTTTCTCGTTATATACTTCGCCGTTTTTGCCGCCATAATCGGATAAAAAACGACAAATGTTTAGCCGCTACTTAATAGACCTAAAAGCCGCTATTTTATGCGTTTTTATAAGCCTATAAAAAATGCAAAAGTATTGACAAAATATATAATTTATTTTATAATTTTATAGATAAACGTTTAACATAAAATATTATTGACAAAAGGACGGCGCGTTATGGAAGAACTTAATTTTTACCCCGACATAGAATACAACAAGCAAAAACGCAAGCATTATTATATTTTCTTGTTGCTTGCCTTTGTTTTTGTGTGCGGCTTCGGCTTTGCCTTTATAATAATGGGTGGCGCAACTTTGTATTTGGGAATAACTTTAATTGTGGTGTTTATGCTTTTGCTTTTGACTTTGCCAAAGGCAATGAAAAATTATCCTGTTTTAAACGACGCCGTGCTTGCTATAGGCGGCGACGGGCTTAAAATCAACGGAGTCGAGGTAAAATATTCCGATATAAAACTCGTAAGGACAACGTGTTTCGTGCCTTCCGTCGGCGATGCAAACGATAATCTTGCGTACTTTGAAAGGTGCGTCAAAAAACCTATCGACGACGACTTTACGGGCAGTTTTGACGTATACGTATTGAGTAAAGACGGCAAAAAAGAGGTTGTTCATTACTGCGTGGTGGCGAAATGCAACGCCGCTTTGCAAGCGATGGTTGACTTTGGTTTTGAAAAATATACGCTCGCTTTTTCGCAAAACAGAAATTATAAAGAAGCAGAGTACAAACTTAAAAAGTCGGCGCAATAATTTTTGAAATAACGCTTGTGACAACGCTTTTAGTAGCATGTGATACGGCGAAATAAATCGCTCGGTAAATAGTTGATAATTTGATAAATAGTTCGGTAAATCGGGCAACGCCGAAAGGAATAAGGCAACGCCGAAAGGAATAAGGCAACGCCGAAGCGAATGAGGCAATGTCAACGCTAAAAATTACTTTACAAAAATAAAAAACATTTAATAAGGCTATACAAATGGGAAAATATAAAGAAGAATTTTCGATAATATTGCTGTCGGCGATATGCTCGTTGTTTGCGCTTGTATACATTTTTTATGCGGTCGTACAAAAGAAATTCGGCGTAATTTTGATACTTGCGATAGCGATGCTTGCAGTCGGCGCGGTAATGATTATCATGGAAATAAATATATTGAAAAACAAAATAAACGGTAAAACCGACACGCCAAATGGCGGCGATGATTTGGAGGAAAAATAATGGAAATAAAATTTTTAGGTACGGCGGCGTATGAGGGCGTGCCCGCACCGTTTTGCAGATGCGCTACTTGTAAAAAGGCGTTAAGGACGGGAGGAAGAAATATTCGCACCCGTTCGCAAGCACTTATCAACGACGATTTGTTGATAGATTTCAACCCCGATACCGTGGTGCATTACCAAACTTACGCTTTCGATTGGGAAAAAATCAACGATTGTTTAATCACGCACTCGCACAGCGACCATTTGTACGTGGACGACGTGGCTATCGCCAAAGATTGTTATACTCACCAACATAAGAAACTCAATTTCTACTCGGGCAAGGCGGGGTATGATATGCTTAAAAGCGTAATCGACGACCCCGGAATGAAAAACGGCGCAAGCGTAACGCTTGTAAAACACGGCGATAAATTTAAAATAAACGGCGGCAAATATACCGTTACGGCATATGATGCCAACCATGCAAAAGACACTTCACCTTTGTTCTACGCGATAGAAGATAAAGAGGGCAAAAGGTTGTTGTATGCGCACGACACGGGTTGGTTTTCAAACGAAACGTGGGATTTGCTTGAAAAAACGGGCAAATTCGATTTTGTCTCGCTCGATTGCACGGGTTGTAACGTGGGCGGCGCAAATTGGACGGATCACCATATGGGGCTTAAAACCGACTTAAAAGTCATTGAAAAAATGAAAAAATTAGGCATTGCCGACGATAAAACGATTTTTGTTGTCAACCATTTTTCGCACAACGGCGGTCAAACTTATGACGAACTTGTGCCCGACGCCGAAAAGCACGGCATAATCGTGTCTTACGACGGACTTGAAATAGATTTTTAATTTGCCGATTAAACAATTTCAACACTATTGACTTGAGTGTTGAAAGTTAAAAAAATTTTATTAAATAAAACGCGAAATAATTTTATAAAATAAAGTTGTTTTAAAAAATCGTTTACAACAATTTTACATTGTGGTATATTATAAGAAATTGGAAACTTGCTTGCAAGGATTTACAATTTCGCATAATGCAATGTGTGTCGCAAGAAAAATTTTAATTTTAATTGTAGTTTGTTTTTTACAAACTTGAAATTTAACTTGCTTAAATTTCAACGACGCCATTACAATACTTGACACAAATTAATATTAATTTTGCAAAAGGCGTACGCCTTTTGCTTGCGCTTAAAAACCGCAAGCAAAAATATCTTGACGGTAAAAAAGTATGTTTTTTGCGGAATTAAATAAAAAAACAAAAAAACGGAGGAATCACATGAAAAAATTTTTTAATCGCAAAAACACCACAATCGTCATCGTTTTCGCTTTGATGCTCGTGCTCAACATAGTTATGTTGTGTTTGCCCGCTTTCGGCACATACAAGGGCAGTGTAAAATCGGACAACTCGACGACTACTTACACCGTTGAATACAAAGGCAACGACGAAATTAAATGGGCATATGCTATTAAGATTGGAAATAGTGAGAGTAAAAATTCGGGAACGTCTAACGTAAAGTATAACGCTACTGATAAAGCATGGGAAGAAAGCACCACAACTATAAAAATCACCAAAAGAAATTCTGTGTTTGCGCATACTTACTATAGCATGCTTAACGGAGAAGTTAAAGTAACTTCTGCTTTGGCGATCGTTTTGCAAGTTGTGTTTGCGGTTGGTTACGTGGTTTGCGTTGTGCTTGTTGTTTTAGGAAACAAAAAGGGCGGCTTTAAACGCAAGAAATCAAGAAGATAATTTAATTTAAAAAATAAAAAATAAAAGGTTTGCTTTTTGGCAAACCTTTTTAAATTATCGAATATTTTTAAGTTGTTGTGATTTTATAAACAACTTGTTCAATTTGTCTCAATTTTCCGCTTTTACACAATACGTATTATGCAAAAAAGACAAAAAATTAATTAAAAGCGACTAAACAAAAGCGTTAAATTTGGGTTTGAATTGTGGTTTTGCGCCAAATAAAGCGGCTGGCAAGTTGGGGTAAGTAAAAAATTGTTTATGTGCTTATGCTTATCATTACAATAACGACAACCACCACGATGACGGCGGCAACGGCTATTGTAATCCATGAAGGTTTTTGAGGCTTTGCTTGGTTTTGTTTGCTGCTTTGGCTGTTTGAACTACACCTTTGTTTAGCGGAATTGTATAAATTTTCTGCTCGTTTTCTTGCTGAAACGGTTTGTAATCGTGCGTGGCGTTCGTTTTCAAGTTCTTGCACCAAATCGGCATACTTTTGTTGCTCGGCGGGGGAAAG
Organism: uncultured Clostridia bacterium; assembly: GCA_934249265.1. Taxonomy (GTDB): domain Bacteria; phylum Bacillota; class Clostridia; order Christensenellales; family Borkfalkiaceae; genus CAKQKQ01. Next base: position 7,231 of record CAKQKQ010000017.1, read on the forward strand.
TTTGTAGGCTACGTTGTCAAATCCGTATATAGTATAAGTCGAGAAAGGTTGAGTGTCTAAAAAATAATCTAATCCTTCGGGGAGCGGGGCGGGGTTGTCAAAATTGAATTCGTCAATATATTTTTCATAATCCGCCATGACGTCTTTTGCCATGCGTCTTTCCTTAAACGAAAACCGACGTTGACTTTCCAATGTGTAATACGGGTTGCCTTCCACTTTATATTTCATGCAAAACAATGCCGCAAGCAAATTATATACGGCGTTGCTCGAGTCTTTATAAAGCGCGTCTAAAATTAAATTACACGCTTGGTTGAGGGCGTCCGCTTTCATATAAATTCTATAACTGTTTACCGTTTGTTCGACGGGGTCGGGCATGCTGACGTTGAGTGTGTCGATATTGACCGAGCCGATGTTTGTATAGTTGTTGGTTATGTAATTTTTTATTACTTTTTCAGTGACGTAAGCAGTTCCGCAGTGAGGACATATACCTGCGTCTTGCGAAGGGTTTACTTCGATATTTGCGCCGCATTGGGTGCATTTTGCCGCAACTAATGGCATAATTTTGCTCCTTTAAATTAATATATATACAATAACATAAAATGTGTTTGTTGTCAATATAAGAAATTGTAAACTTGCTTGCAATGGTTTACAATTTTTTAAATTTCACTAATTGAATTGTGTATAAAAGTATGATATAATAAAGTCATATTTAAAAACAAACAAACCGCCGTAATTTATAAACGCCTTGTTTAGTTTATTGCAAATTTTCCGTCTTTACGCAATACGTATTATGCGAAAACGACAATAAATGATAAAAAACCAACGAAGTGTAGATGAATAATTGACAAATTATGGATAAATAATCAATAAGTTTATCTCCGCGTTTTGGGGTTTTATCACTACGTTTTGCCGTGCGGTCGCGGTTTAATTTTCGGATGGTTGGTCTTCTTCGAGCGCGGCTTTAATTGCTTGAGATACGTATTTCACGGGTACGATAGTTATTTTATCGGCGTATTTTTCAAGTCCTTTGTTGTTTTTGTAAGGAATAATCACTTTTTTAAACCCATACTTAATACACTCGTTTACGCGCTGTTCTGCCATATTGACTCCGCGAATTTCGCCCGTAAGTCCCACTTCGCCGAATACGGAAGTGGTTTTCGGCACGGGTATACCTTTATACGCACTCGCCACAGACAAAATTATCGCAAGGTCAACGGACGGTTCGTTGATTTTAATGCCGCCCATCGCGTTTATGTACACGTCTTGATTATAAAGGGGTATATACGCCTTTTTCTCCATCACCGCAAGCATAACCACAAGTTTGTTGTAGTCTATTCCCAGCGGCATACGTCTCGGCATGCCGTAAATGCTTTTGCTTAAAAGACTTTGCAGTTCTACAAGCATACACCTATTGCCCGAAAGCGACGGAGTAACCACGCTTCCCGCTTCTTTTCCGCGGTTTTCGGAGAGGAAAATTCCGTTGTAATCGCTTACGCCGAAAATTCCTTGAGAAGTCATCTCGAATACGCCCATTTCTTGAGCAGAGCCGAAACGGTTTTTCACTGCGCGCAAAATGCGGTAATTGTCTTGAGATTCGCCCTCGAAATATAGCACAGTGTCCATGATATGTTCTAAAACTTTAGGTCCGGCAATTGCGCCGTCTTTAGTCACGTGACCGACGATAAACACCGTTTTGTGCGAATTTTTCGCAAGGCGCATAAGTCTCGAGGCGCACTCTTTTACTTGACCTATACTTCCCGCGGAAGAATTCATTTCGTCGAGATAAATCGCTTGAATAGAGTCGATTATTATCATGTCGTAATTTTCGGCTTCGGTGAGTATATTTTCAAGCACGTTTTCATTAAACAGCATCAAATTTTCGCTGTCGATATTAAGTCTTACGCAGCGGAGTTTCACTTGAGAACAACTTTCTTCGGCGCAACAATAAAGCACTTTATATTGCTTTGCAAGGTTGCCTGCCACTTGAGATAAAAGGGTAGATTTGCCTATCCCGGGGTCGCCGCCGACAAGCACCATCGAGTACGGGACAATGCCGCCGCCGAGCACGGTGTCAAACTCTTTAATGCCGCTCGAAATGCGCGCGAGTTTTGTATTTTCGACGTTTTTAAGCGATACGGGTCGCGTAAACGTGGCTTTTTGCTTTTGAACGGGGGTTGTTACTTCTTCTTCAAATTCTTCCACAAGCGAGCCGAATTTTCCGCACATAGGGCATCTTCCAAGCCATTGCGGACTGATGCTTCCGCACTCTTGACATACGTATTTTGTGGTGGTTTTATTCTTTGCCATAAGTTACCTCTTTTTCGTGTTGTTTTCTGTAAGTAAGCGGCGTGATGCCGAGATTTCGTTTAAATAACCTTATAAGCACTTGCGAGTCTTCAAGTCCCACGTCTTGCGCGATTTTCGAGATGGGGTCGTTGGTCGTGATGAGCAAGTATTTGCTTTTTTCAAACCTAAAATTCGCCACGTATTTCGCAAGCGGAAAGCCCGTGTATTTGCTGAATACGCTTTCGAGATAAGTGGGGGAGACGTTTATATATTCCGCGCAAGAATTAAGAGTGAGTTTTTGCGTGTAATGAGTGGAAATATACAAAATCAATTTGTTTATATAGTCGGGCGCGTAAAGCGGCTTTTTGGTGTTTTTCTCGACCAACGTTTTGAGTTTTAAAAGTACTTTATAAAGTTGCTCGGAAAATTTCTCTTGAGTAAAAGTGCCTTCCGCAATGCTTTTATGTGCTTCTTTTACAAAATCGCAAAAGCCGATGCTGTCGTTATTCGTGGGAATAACGGGCGAGGCGAGCGACTGAATATACTTGCAAAAATTTTTAAGCGTCGGCGAATAAACGTGAATAAAATAAATTTTATAACCTTGCGGGTTTGCCCAATGTTCGTGATTATTCATGCAGTCCAAAAACATGAGCGAATCGGGCACGACGTGATAATATTTTCCGTCGTAAATCATGTTTGAATCGCCGCTTATGGTGTAAGTGAGCATAAACGACTCGTACTCGCTTCTGAAAAGATGATAATTTTTTTGTATCTCTTCATAGCCCGTAAATTGCAAGTTGAAAAGCAGTCCGCTTATGTCGGTGGTTTCTTTTAAATAGTATTTATAACTGTTGCCGGAAAAGTCGCCGATAAGTTTATATTTCATACAAAACCTTAAAAAATAATAATTTTTACGCAAGAATTGCCATTGATTGCCTATGTAAAACATTATATAATAATAACGGAATAAAGTCAATAGTTGCCGACAAATTAGATTCTTCACGCTTAAAATCGCTTGATATAAGGGCGAAAATAAGCGAAAAAAAGAGTGAAAATTTTTGCGGCGCATTGCAAAAAGGAGGAAATATGAAAAAATTTCTAATTTTGATTTTGTCCGTTATTTGTTTTACGTTTACGCTTATGGGGTGCGGCTTGCCGTCAAACGACCAAAGCGACACGGATAGCGTTTCCGCAACCGATACGGACACCGATACAAACACGGACGCGGGCAGCGATACCGACACAGACAGCGATTCGAGCAGTGACTCGGGCGATGAAGACGAAAAAATAATATTTAACGTTTTGCATGGAAAGTTCATCGAATATACTGGCGGATATTTAAGCACGCAAACGCAGTCGCTTGCTATTGCCGAAGAAGGAATGAACAATATCGGCATTTCGGCAGACGTTTGTCAAAACGGCGGAGCGACCGACAACGGAATAGTTTTTGCTTTTTCATCGACTTCGCCTCAAAACGTTTGGGAAGGTGAGGGGATAAGTTATTATTTCTATTTTGTAAGTCAAGCGGGCACGGCTTATCTCGGCAAAACGAACGACGGCAATTGGAGCGTTATGGGCGAAAAACCCATTTCAAATTACAACGCAAATACTACTTATAATTTAAAAGCCGAATACGCGGGCGGCAAAATTTATTGTTATTTAAACGGACAACTCAACGCGGTATACGTTGACGAAACTCCGCTTACGGGCAATAAATTCGGCATACGCGCAAACGGCACGGGAGTGAGCATTTTGAATATTAAAATTGAAGAAGTAGGCGATATCGAGGCTAATCCTTTAAAGAATTTTGAAATTATGTCGGGCGCGTTCGCGGCGAACGGAGACGTAATTATTTCAACTGCAGACAATTCGCTTGCGGTAAAAGACGACAATTATATCGCCGCCACGATAAGTCTTTCGACGCCCATTCCGTCGAGCGGAAATTCGGGTATAGTGTTCGGATATAAAGCCGACGGTACGTATTATCTCTTTGCGGTAAACGCAGACAGAAGCGTGGGACTTTATAAGTTTGACGGCACGAATTTAATCGAAATGAAACGCACGAGTCTCGTTGCGAAATACTCAAACGGCACTGTCGTAAACTTGAAAGTTTGCGTAGCGGACGACGGCGTGTACACTTATATCGACGACGTATGTCTCGTGTGTCAAGTGGGGCTTTCGGTTGAGGGTAGAGCGGGTATATTTACCGCGTTTATAAACAACGTATTGTGTGATTTTGACATAAAAGAAGGCGAAGGTAAGTTGAGTGCCGACCTTATTATGTGGGGTCACTCGCACATGCAGTTGTGGGATAATTATAAAAATGACCTCTCCGGTTACGGCAAAGTAATCAATATGGGCATAGGCGGTTCGGATACCGTTTATTGGAGTAAACTTATCGACGAAATTAATTCTTACGGCGCAAACAAAATGGTCGTGATGACGGGCAGTAACGATTACGGAGCGGGGGCGAGTGCGGAATTCGTCTTGCAATATACCGAGTCGATATTTAATGCGCTTTGGGCGTATAATCCCTCTCTTAAAATCGTGCTTATCGACGAGTTTTTGCAAACTTGCAGACTTCAATATACTCAAGTTGCCAACACGCTTAACCAATATTACTTTATGTTGGGCGCGAAATATCCAAATCTTACCGTGGTTGATTCTTACGACATAGTGCTTAACGAAGACGGAAGCATCAACGAAAGCATTTTCAGAGATATTTATCACATCAAAAAAGAGGGTTACGACGTACTTGCGCAAAGGGTGAGAGCCGCGCTCGACGGCAACTATTTGTACGACGAACTTAAAAATTACGACGAATTAGAAGGCACGTTTATGTTGAGTAGCGACGGCAGTATGATTACCACCGTAAATGACGGACTCGCTTTGAGAAAGAGCGTAAGTCTTAAAAGAGCGGAAGTAAGCATCGACGTCAAACTTGCAAAAGACGGCGGCAAAGCGGGTATTATATTCGGCTACAACGACGACGGATATTATAAATTTATGTATAATGGCGGCGTGTTGAGTTTGGTTAAAGTAGGCAGCGAAGAAGTTGTTTTAAAGAGTGTCGAAAAGACGCTTTCTGACAACTTTACGATGACCGTATGTTACAATGACGGCGATATCACGTGTAAAATCGACGAAGAAACGGCTATCGAATATTTCGACGAAGACTCGAGCGCGGGCGGCAGAATAGGCGTGAGCGTAGGCTCGGAAACTTATTTTAGCAATATGTACGTTTCGGTTGTCGCGGGTAAATACAATTTCACCGTAGGCAGTGAAGACGATTGGCAAATTATCAAAGACAGCAACGGCGGCTACGTATATACTTCGCTCGCTAAAAGCATAATGCTTATGTTTAACGACAAAAACTTTACGGGTGGCGCAATTGAATTCGATATGATAGTAAACGCACAAACCGACGGACACGGTTATCTCGTTGCAAACGGCATAGTGTTCGGTTCTAACACCCTCGACGCAAACGTAAACGCGGGTAAATATTACGTATTCGGTCGTTGTCCTTGGGAGACTATGACGGGTTTTGCGAAAAACGACGGAGCGTTCAATTGGGAAGAAGTCAACAGACCTTCTACGCTTGTACCCGTGGGTAGTCTTCAACATTATAAATACGTTTTCGACAACGTAAACAAGCGCGTAATGATTTACAACAACGGATTATTGAAAGAGTGTTCGCTTTTAAAAACGACGTTTGAAAGCGGCAGTTACGTGGGCATTTGGTGCGATTCGGAGAATACGGTTATCTCAAACTTGACATTTACAGAACAAACTTTTGAAAAGATAAACCTTGAAGAAGACGATTTTACCGTCACTAACGGCGATAGACGCGCGTGGGACGTTTACGAAAACGAAGACGGCGACAAAACTTATAAATGCCTTTCTTCCGACCAAATGATAATGTTTAAAGACAAAACTTTAGACGGCGGATTTATAGAATTCGATATGACCGTTTACGGCGTGACCGACGAGCATAAATTCTACGTTGCAAACGGCGTTGTATTCGGCGCGAACAAACCGCTCGCCAACGTAAACGACGGCACTTTTTATGTGTTTGGTCGTTGCCCGTGGGGTAGTTTTACGGGTTTTGCAAAGGAAAACGGCGCGTTTAATTGGGAAGATACTCAAAAGGTATTTATCACCTCTATTCCGTCGGGAGAAAAACGCCATTACAAACTTAAATACAACAAGGCAGAACACAACGTTTGGCTTTACACAAGCGAAACCGAGTACACCGTTTGTCCGCTTATAAAAGCGTTCGAGGGCGAATATCTCGGCTTGTATATAAGCGCACCGGGGACGGAGATTTCCAACCTTACTTTTTATCAAGAATAAGCGTTGTTTACCGCATACGTATTGCGTAAAAATGACAATTTAACAACTTAAAAACGTAAAAACGGACGGTTTTTCGGCGAAAAGAGCCAATTAATCGTCCGTTTTTTATTTTATTTAGGCATTTTGGCAAAATCACAGTAAATTGCGGCGATTTACGATTAAGCGAAAATAATTTACAGAAAATTTTAGATAAATTTACAATTATATATTGAATTTTTTTTATTTTTATAGTAGAATATAATACGTAGGAGAATTCAATGACTATACATCACGACAAAACGATATACGGCAAAGTGTATAGCGGAAGCGAAACGATAAGCGAGGACGCTTTGGATTTATTTTTAAAAGAGTTAAACGAAGACGAGTCGCTATCTGCCGCCGAACAAGCAGAGCAAGCCGAACAAGATGAAAAATCGCCCGTTAAAGGCGATGAAAACGTTGATTTTGGTAAGCAAAAAGGCGATAGGCGCGGTTGATTTTCGTTTCTTTAAGACGAAAACGTTTGACTAATCTTGTCTAACTTAAAAAAATCTTGTTGACATTTGTCGATTAGTCGTGTATCATATATAGTGGAGCGAAAGGTTAAAGAGAAAAGGTTTAACCTAAACGCCGATTAGACGAGCAAAGGGCAGTTAGGAGTAAAATCTATGATTTTTGACATACAAAAAGCAAGCGTTTTGAAAAGAATATCCGCTCTTTTACTCGATATAATTTTACTTTCGATATTGACGGTGGGTTTCGCTTGGCCTATTTCCGCTATTTGTAAATACGACAAATACACGGCTTTGTCGGAAAAATACCACAAAGAATACGCCGATTATAAAGAAACTTACGAGCAACAACTTATAGATTCTTTCGGCGGTGATTTTTACGGTGCGCTTGAAAAACTCGTCGATTCCGACTACGAAACTTTATCCGACGCAAACAAAAAAGCATACGACGATTACGACGCTTTGACGTCGCCCGCCGAAGTCAACAGAGTATATAAAATGGTTTACAACATTATGCTTTTGATGACGTCGCTCGGGTTTGCGTTTGCTTATTTGGTGCTTGAATTTATAATTCCGTTGTTTTTGAAAAACGGGCAATCGGTCGGCAAAAAGGTGTTTAATCTCGGACTTGTTCGTCCCGACTGCGTAAAAATAAACAACGTCGCGTTGTTTGCCCGCACAATTTTGGGTAAATATACGATAGAAACAATGATTCCTGTGTTTTCGCTGTATTTAATATTGTTCGGCAATGCGGGATTTTTGGGACTTATCGTCATCGCGATCGTGCTTTTGACCAATTTGGGCATGTTTATTTTCAGCAAAGACCACACGACGATTCACGACCTCGTTGCGGGAACTGTAGTGGTTGATTTATCCACGCAAATGGTATTTAATTCCGAAGAAGAACTCATCAAAAAGAAAGAAGAGTTGCACGCCGAAAAAGTGGCAACTAAAGAATATTAAAAGAATTTGAAAATTATTTTAAAATCGTCGCGCCGCTTAATTTACATTAATTTGTGCTCGATTTGCGGCGACAATAAATGCGTTTACGACAAAATTTGACTTGCGTAAGAAAAACGCGTCGAAGATAAACGCGAATTAAACGCATATAATATTGTAGACGATGATTTTTAAAAGCAAATCATAAAGAACGTAAGAATTTAAAAAGTAAAAATTAAAACACAAAACTTAAAAACTAAAAATCCGTCGGCATCGGGCAAACGGTATTCGTTAGATTAAAAAACGAAAATTGCCGAATACAAACGGCAAAAACAAAAGACAACTTAATAATTTAATTTCCGAATTAAAATAATTTACAAAGGGTGCACCCTTTGTCCGTAAATAAATTGCGGACAAAACGACGCTTAAACGTAAATTATTAAAGCAAGACATTCGTTTAAAATTTCGATTTTAATAAAGGCATTTAAAGTTTTTGATAAGGGCGTTTAAAAACGTTATAAGTCGCTTTAAAATAAAGCAGCCAAAGATTTACTTGTTATATTATGCGTTAGGCATAAAAAATGTTAAAAAGTCATTTAAAAGACAGTCAAAAAATCGAAAAAACAAAATTCACACTAAATTATACTGAAAAAATCGCGTAAAACGGCTTTAAAAACAAAAATAAAGGCTATTGCGCGGTTATCGCGCGTAAAAAAGTCGAAAAGACAATAAAAAATCGCGTTTTTAAAAGGGTATTTACCGCCAAAGCGGAAAAATATATACGGTCTTTAACAAAAAACGTTAAGGGCAAAATAAAGTATAAGGGAAAAGCAATATGAAAGTTGTATTAAAAAATCTCACGAAAATATTTCCGAGCCGCAACAAAAAATCAGGCGAAGAAGTAGTAGCCGTCAATAATTTCGATTTTGAAATACCCGACGGAAAACTTATAGGTCTTTTAGGACCTTCCGGCTGCGGTAAGTCTACCACTTTGTATATGATAAGCGGACTTCAAAAACCCACCAGCGGCAGAATTTTCTTCGGTGAAGACGACGTAACCGAACTTACACCCGAAAACAGAGGCATAGGACTCGTATTCCAAAACTATGCCTTGTATCCGCATATGACGGTAAAACAGAATATTATGTTCCCCCTTCAAAATTTGAAAGGCGCAGATAAATTAAGCAAAGAAGATATGCTTAAGCGTTCTTATGAAGTTGCGGAACTCGTACAGATAGACGAACTCATGGATCGCAAGCCGTCCGAACTTTCGGGTGGTCAACAGCAGCGTGTTGCAATCGCGCGTGCTTTGGTAAAGATGCCAAGAGTTCTTTTACTTGATGAGCCTTTGTCAAACCTCGACGCTCGTTTACGTTTGCAAACGAGAGAAGAAATAAGAAGAATTCAAAGAAACACCAAAATCACGACAATTTTCGTTACGCACGACCAAGAAGAAGCAATGTCCATTTCGGACTACATCGTCGTAATGAAACTCGGCGTGGTGCAACAAACGGGCAAGCCGCAAGCGGTTTACGACGACCCGACCAATTTGTTCGTTGCCAAGTTCCTCGGTACGCCGCCCATCAACGTGTTCAACGGTAAGGTTAGCGGTGAAAAGATTTATATCGGCGACGAAGCGGTTATGGACGCAAAGGGCGTTGCAGACCAAGAAGTTTACGTCGGTATAAGACCCGAAGGCTTTATGGTAGATAAAAACGGTAAATTTACGTGCAAGGTCGAGGGCGTTGACGTAATGGGCAGAGATATTTCTGTAATATCCACAAACGCCGCGTCGATTAACCCCGTTATTCGTTCGATAATTTCTGCGGACGATATCGCCGTTGCTAAAGAAACGACCGTTAAGTATAATCTTAAACCTCACAAAGTGTTTATTTTCAATAAAGAAACCGAAAACAGAATTTATTTCGGCGAGCAACTTGCCACTCACGAGGCTCTTTTAAAACAAGAGCAACAAGAAAAAGAGGCGGAAGAAACAGCCGAAGAGGCATAATTTACACAAAACGTATGTCGCAAAAACGGTTTTAAACAATTATTTAGTCGCGATTAAATCGGTTTATTAAAAAAAGTTAATCGATAAAAAGTAATCGATAAAAAGTAAATCGAGCGATTTTGCGACTTCACCTAAATAATAAAGGAGATAACTAATGGTAGAGGGTAAAAACCAATGGAAGGCTTGGTTGTATTTATTGCCGGCGATAATACTTTTGCTTATATTTACCGTATGGCCGATAATAAATACGCTTAGAATGGCTTTCCTTGAAGATTATAGCAACGCAAAAGAAATTGCGGGAATAAAATTCAGTGTGGGATTTGGAAACTTCGAGCAAGTCGTAAAGTATAAAAATTTCACCACGTGTCTTAAAAACACTTTGCTTTTATGCGTACTTACAGTGCCCATTTCGACAATGCTTGCGCTTTTAATAGCGGTTTGTCTTAATTCGATTAAGTTTTTGCAAAGACCTTTGCAAACGATATTCTTCCTTCCTTACGTAACCAACACAATAGCAATCGGTTTGGTTTTCGCGGCAATGTTCAATATCGTAGGTAGTTTCTTGGGAACGGAAAACGAAATCGTCGAAACCGCGGGTATTATTAATAGCATTATAGAATTTTTCGGCGGTAAAAAAGTAAACTGGATAAACACGGGTTCGTCTTATTGGGCAAACATTTTCGTGCTTGTGGTTTACATCGTATGGAACGCGCTTCCGTTTAAAATTCTCGTACTTTTGGGCGGACTTCAAAGCGTAAACAAGCAATATTACGAAGCGGCAAAAGTAGACGGAACTTCAAGATTCCGTACTTTCTGGAGAATTACAGTTCCTCTTCTTTCCCCGATGATCGCATACGTAGTCATCACGGGATTTATAGGCGGATTTAAAGAATACACGAGTATAGTAGGTATATTCGGAGAAAAGATGGGGCCTGCGGGCGACGCCGGTAAACTCAACACCATGGTCGGATTTATTTACGATAATATCGAATATCACCAAGGCAGAGCAAGCGCGGCCGCACTTATCCTTTTCGTGATTATATTTGCCGTTACTATGGTCAACCTTTACGTAAGTAAGAAAAAGGTTCATTATTGAGAGGTGGAAATATGTCAAATAAAAAGAATCTCAATAAAAATATGAATGAAGAAAAACTTTCGCTTATATGCGAAGAAATTTCGGATAATCAACCCAAAGTAGAAGGCAAGGCAAAAAAGGCGGTTTCCGCGCCCGTTGAGACTAAAAAGCAAGCAACGGTTGCTGCAAACACGGCAAATACGGCAAAAAAAGAAGAAATTAAAAAAGCGGAAAAAGACCTTACTGTGCCGAGCATAGGCATGAAAGAAAGGAATATAAAAGACGTCACTTCAAAGCAAGCGGTAGTAAAAGTGATAGTTCAAATATTGCTTTACATTTTCTTAATTGCAATGGCGATTATCGTTTTGTTCCCGTTCTACTACATGATTATTTCGTCACTCAAAACGATGAACGAATATAATCAGGCAAAACCCACTTTATGGCCGCACCAAGTGCATTGGGAAAACTATAAAATGGCGTTTACGCCGTCAAGCGACTTCGATATTAGAAGATTATTCTTAAACACTTGTATAGTTGGTTTAGTTTCCACGCTTTTGTCGCTTGTCATCACGGTATTGGCGGCATTTGCCTTTGCAAGACTCGAGTTTAAGGGTAAAAACATATTGTTTGCCGGTCTTTTGGCAACGATGATGATTCCCGGCGAACTCTTCACGATTACCAACTACATTACGGTTGCTAAATTCGAGTGGCTCAACACTTACACGGTACTTATCGTGCCGTTCCTCGTAAGTATATTCTATATTTACTTATTGAGGCAAAACTTTATGCAAATACCCAACGAGTTGTATTTGGCGGCGAAAGTTGACGGAACAAGCGACTTGAAGTATTTATGGAAAGTCATGATTCCTCTTGCGCTTCCCACGCTTATTTCGATCACAATTCTTAAAATGATGGGCGCATGGAACTCTTACGTATGGCCAAACCTCGTTGCAAACGACGACGCGCACAAACTTATTACGGTAGGTTTAAGAAAGGCAAGGTTCGGTTCAAACGTAGAAGGTTACACCAACTATCCCGCACAAATGGCGGCGGTTACACTCGTATCTATTCCGTTGTTCCTCGTGTTTATATTCCTTCGTAAATATATTATGAAAGGCGTATCGAGAAGCGGTATAAAAGGTTAAAATATGCGAAAAATAATATGCGTACGGCGTTTATGCTTACAATAAATGCGATATGCGTATAAAATTTCGCCCAAAAAGGTTTTTATAAAATAAAAATATAAAAAATAAAGGAGCAAAAACATGAAAAAGAAACTTTGCGCATTGGCATTGGCGTTGGTTACAGCGTTTGCTTGCACGCCGTTTACGGCATGCGGAAAAAAAGAAGACGAATCTCACACTATTCGTTTTTACCACACAATGGGTTCTAACTTGACAGACGTTCTTAACATCTACGTTAAAGAATTCGAGTCGATGTATCCCGGTTGGAAAATTGAACACAAACAAGTTGGTAGTTACGACGACGTTAAATCCACGATCAGCAAGGAAATAAACGTAGGTAAACAACCGGATATGGCTTATTGTTATCCCGACCACGTTGCTTTCTACAACATTACGGGTTCTGTAAGGACGCTTGACGATTACATCAACAGCACCGAACAAACTACGTATACTGTTACTAACGATGACGGCACAACCGAAACCGTAACGGATATCGTCGGTCTTACTCAAGCGCAAATTGACGATTTCATTCCCGGATATTATGAAGAAGGTAAAGAATTCGGCGACGGCAAAATGTACACAATGCCGTTCAGTAAATCTACCGAAGTCCTTTACTACAACAAAACGTTCTTTACGGCAAACAATCTTACCGTACCCACCACTTGGGACGAAATGGAAGAAGTTTGCAAGAAGATTAAAGAACTCGATAAAGATTCTATCCCTCTCGGATACGACTCTGAAGCAAACTGGTTTATCACTATGACCGAACAACTCGGTTCGAGTTATACTTCCGCAACTAAACCTTATTATCTTTTCAACAACGAAACCAATAAAAACTTCGTAAAGAAATTTAACAGTTGGTATTCAAAAGGTTACGTTACGACTCAAGAAATTTACGGTAAATATACTTCAGGTTTGTTTGTTGCTCAAACAGGTACACGCAGTTATATGTCGATAGGTTCTTCTGCCGGTGCAACTCACCAAAGACCCGATAAAGTTGATAATAGTTATCCGTTTGAAGTCGGTATCGCAACTATTCCTCAAGTAAACGCATCTAATCCCAAGGCAATTTCTCAAGGACCTTCGATTTGTATTTTCAAAAACAAGAAATATCCCGAAAAAGAAAAAATGACTTGGCTTTTCCTTAAATATCTTACCACTTCGGTAGATTTCCAAGCAGAATTTTCACTTGCTTCCGGTTACGTTCCCGTACTTAAATCCGTTGCGCAACACCCCGCATATGTGGCGGAATTTGCTAAATTGGATACAGCAAAAGGTGCGGAAATCAATACTTATATTGCGGCTCTTTCGGCAAGAGTTTGTATGGGTCAAACAGACGCTTATTACGTTTCTCCCGCATTCCCCGGTTCGTCCAAGGCTCGTGACGAAGTAGGCGCATTGTTGCAAAAATTGCTTGTTTCCAAAAATATCGATTCTGAAATAGATAAAGTGTTTAACGACGCAATCTACAACTGCGAATTCCAATACAACGACTAATAATTCGGCAATTACACGTTGCGGCGAATTTTGCCGCAACGCCTTGCCTTGCTTAAACACATAAACACGGAAATCAATTATGAAGATGATTAAAAAATTATTGTGTTTCGTCCTTGCGGTCGTTACTTCTCTCGGCGCGCTTACGTTTGTTGCGTGCGGAGACAACAAAGTCGAAGAAAAGGACTACGTTTCACAACTTAAACTCGATTTTTCGAGCAACACGTTAAAACAAGAAGTCACCGTAAAGACTTACGTCGACGGCGACACGACTCACTTTTATCCCGTAAAAAATTCCACGGTTACCGATTATTATCCGTTTACCGAAACGTCGGGACTTATTAAAGCGAGATATCTTGCGATAAACACCCCCGAATCTACGGGTAAAATAGAAGAGTGGGGTTTTGCCGCAAAAGACTTTACAAACAGCAAACTTAAAAATGCAAAATCTATAATTATCGAATCTGACGACGATAAGTGGAATATCGACTCGACCGGTTCGAGATATCTTCTTTGGATATGGTATATGCCCCAAGACGGCACAGAGTACAGAAACCTTAATGTTGAAATTTTGCAAAACGGTTATGCGATAGCGTCCGCTACGGCGTCAAACCGTTACGGCGAAATTGCCGTTGCCGCACTCGAGCAAGCGCAAGCACTTAAACTTCACGTTTATTCCGGTCAAAAAGACCCCGACTTCTATTACGGCGAAACGATTAAACTCACTCTTATCGAGTTGCGTTGCCACATCGAAGAATATGTGGGCAAAAAGGTTTCGTTTGAAGGCGTCGTTACTTGCGAATACAGTAATACCGTGTACGTTGAAGAGTACGACGTAGACCTCGATGCATATTTCGGTATGCCGATTTATTACGGATACAATGCCCCGACAGGCGTTCTTGAAGCCCTTGTAGTAGGCAACCGCGTAAGAATAGTCGGTACTGTAGAGTATTACGAAGCAAAAGGCACTTATCAAGTAACGGGTCTCACTTATAGGGCGTTAAAACCCAATGACCCCAACAACACTATCAAGATTAGCGACGGTCATGAGCCTGCATATAAAGAAATCGACGCCGACGTTTTCGCAAACGGAACGCTTAAAGTCCCGTTCGATAAAAAGGACGGCAGCGGCGAAATCGAATACGTAGAAATACCGTATCTCGAAGCGGCTTTAGGTTCTACCGTTTCTATGAATAACCTCACTGTACAAAGCGTTTATACAACGACCAAGGAAGATAGTAGCAGTAAAGGCGCAATGACTCTTACTTGCAAGACAGCAAACGGCGCGACGGTTTCTATCCGTACTGCGGTTTTGTATGACGAAAACAACGAACTTGTTACTGCCGATAGATATAAAGGCAAAAAGATTAACGTGCGCGGTCTTGTAGATAAATACGAAGGCAACTATCAAATTTATTGTTACCGCGTAGACCAAATCGAAATAGTAGGCTAAACACAAAAAATCGTTTTGCAAGCGGAAATTATTATTAATTGAAAATCGCCGCTTGCAAACAAACAAATTTTGACCAAATTTTAAAAATGTTTTTTAAAGAAATTTAAAAAATAAAATAAAAAAGGAGAACAAAATGAAAAAACTTTTAACTTTGTTGTTAGCATTGGTTGCCGTTATATCGGTTATCGGTGCTGGATGTCAACTTGCCGGCTCTTCGGGTACAACCGTAACTGCCGAAGAAGCGCAAAAAGCAAAAACCTACATTGAAACAAAGTATAGAGGCGAAAGCGAAATTACCGCTTCTGACTACAAATTGGATGCTCAAGTAGGAATTGACGGCACTATTGTCAAAGTAGAATGGTCTGCCGACACCGACAAGGTAAGTATCGGTACAGAAATGGACGACTACGGTCAAATCACCGTTAAGGTTACTAAAACGGACGTAGAAGTACCTTACGTGCTTACTGCAAAAATTTACGATTCCGACAGAAATTGTTTAGAAACTACGTTTAATCGTAAAATCCCCGCATACGTATTGTATAATTGGGAACAATATCTCGCTGCAGAAGACGGCGCAGTATTCTCTATCGAGGGTATAGTTACTTCGATTTGGGGTAAATCTCTCGGCAACACATACAACGGTATGTATGTACAAGATTTAGAAAACAAGGGCGGTTATTATATTTATGGTTTGGCTTCCGACGCTTCTGCCGACGGCGTAAAAGCGGGTATGAAAGTTTCCGTAACGGGTACTTACGTAAAGAAATATGTTGAACTTAAAGACGCTACTTGCACAGTTCTCGACACAAACATTACTACTGTAGAACCTACAGATTATACAGAAATTTACAAAAACGCAACTTCTCTTAAAGACACTGCGCTTTTGGAAAAACAAACTCTCCTCGTTACTCTTAAAGGAGTAGAACTTCAACCTCAAACTGAAGAAGATATATCTAAAGGATATTATCGTTTCAAACTCGGCAACCTTACTTCTTACGTAAGAATTTCTTCTTCCGTATGTCCTATGACTGCAGAAGAACAAGCACAATTCAAGGCTGACTTTGCCGCAAACGTTGGCAACAAGGCAGATATAGTAGGTATCGCAAGCGCATACAACGGAGCGTTCTATATCGTTCCCGCAGCAGCAGGCGCATACTCCAACTATCAAGTTGTTACTAAAACCGATGAAGAAAAAGCAAATATCGAATTGGAGGGCGCAATCCTTTCCAAGACGACGTTTACCGAAACAGAAACAATTACGCTTCCCACGGTTAAGACTTATACCGATGCAGTTACGTTTGAATGGGCTTCCGATAGCGCAAACGCAGTTGTTGAAAACGGCGAATTAAAAATCACTATACCCGAATCGACTACTACCGCAAAACTTACTTTGACTGTTAAGTGCGGAGAAGTTACAAAGACTAAAGAGTTCACTCTTACTCTTCAAAATGCGACTCTCAATCATGCCGGTACCGCGGCTGACCCGTTTGATTGCGCCGATACTCTTGCAATTTTGAATTCTCTTGCAACAGGCAAAACTTATTCCGACGCAGACGGCAATCCTATAATGGTTTACATTAAAGGTTACGTTGTAGTTGAAGGTATTGCAGGTAATTATCAATCTAAATTCTACATTGCAGATGCTGTTGATGCAGAAAGCAAGGTTTATGTATTTAGCGCAAACTATACGACTGAAGTAAGTGGCATTTCTCTTGGTGATCTTGTTGTAGTAAAAGGTTTCCTTGTAGATTATAACGGAACTAAAGAAGTTGCTCAAGCAACAGTTGACGGAACAAAGACATATCCGACAATAGTAAGCAAAACAGAAGCAACCGAAGAAGATGTTGCAACACTTGTACTTGCTGGTTTGACTGTAAAGGCTACGCTTGACGCTGACTATACGCTTCCCACAAGCACTCATGCAACAATAGTTTGGTCTGTTAAAGAAGAAAGCACGGCATTGACTATCGTTGATGGTGTTGCTAAAGTAACTCGCGGAACTGAAGATGCTACTGTTGTACTTGTTGCAACGATCGGCGCGCAAAAGAAAGAGTTTACTGTTACGGTTGTAAAGGCTGACGAAGGCGGAGAAACCGAAGAAACTAAAATCACTTTCAATCTCGGTGAAGACGGAACTTCTTCAAATCTTGGAGGTGATAGTGTTGGAACAACGTATACTGAAGCAAGTGCTGAAGATCCCAACATTAAATTAACCCTTAAAGATTGTAGTAATGTATATACGGGTACTGTTGCAGGAAACGGAGACGGTGCTTTAAGAATGGGAGCAAGTAGTAAAGGTGGTAAATTTACAATTGTTGTACCCGAAGGTGTAAAGAAAGTCGTAATTTATTTTTCGTATTATGACGCAAGTGCATCTGTATTAATAAACGGCGAAGATAGCGGAACGTTTTCAAGTAAATGGGAAAGCGCAGATTGCACTCCCGATGCGAAAGAAGTAATTATTTCTGATACTACGAAGGAAATTACGGTTGCTACAAGAGTTGCATCTAAATGCCGTGTAGTTATTCATAAAATAGAGTTTATATACTAAGATAAACTAAATTAAACTATTGATTTAAAAATAATTTAAGTCAAATAAAAAAGACAAGCGAGGTTATCCCCGCTTGTCTTTTTGCTTAAAAAATAAGAAGTAAACCTTTCGGCTTACTTCTTTTAAATTTGTTTAAAACAAAATTTTAAATTTTTATATAAAACAAATATAAAACAAAATTTTATATCGCAATTAAGTTTTACAATAAAGATTTATAAAGGGCGATAATGTCTTCTTTCGTCGGGTCTTTGGGGTTGCCGGGGCGGCAAGCGTCGTCCATTGCCGATTGCGCCAAGAAGTCGATATCTTCTTCCTTTACAATTCCTTTCAAGTCGCGAGGTATGCCCACGTCGATAGAAAGTTGTTGCACTGCGTCGCATGCGGCGTTTCTCGCTTGTTCCAAAGTCATTTTGTCTACGCCTTTTACACCCATAGCGATAGCGATATTGCGGTATTTTTCGCCCGTTGCGTCGGCGTTGTATCTCATTACCGTAGGAAGAAGTATTGCGTTAGCCACGCCGTGCGGAGTGTCGTATACTGCGCCGAGTGCGTGCGCCATAGAGTGAACTATGCCGAGTCCTACGTTGGAAAAGCCCATGCCGGCGATATATTGACCGAGAGCCATTCCTTCGCGACCTTCTTTCTCGTTTTTAACAGCCGAGCGGAGCGAACGCGAAATAATTTCTATCGCCTTTAAGTGGAACATATCCGTCATTTCCCAAGCGGCTTTTGTGATATAACCCTCGATAGCGTGCGTCAATGCGTCCATACCCGTTGCGGCGGTAAGACCTTTAGGCATAGTGCTCATCATGTCGCTGTCGATAAACGCAACCACGGGAATATCGTGCACGTCCACGCAAACGAATTTACGTTTTTTCTCGACGTCGGTGATTACGTAGTTGATAGTTACTTCCGCAGCCGTGCCCGCAGTGGTGGGTACAGCCATAATGGGTACTGACGGTTTTTTAGTGGGAGCAACGCCCTCGAGCGAACGCACGTCTTCAAATTCGGGGTTGTTGATGATTATGCCTATCGCCTTTGCGGTATCCATTGAAGAACCGCCGCCTATAGCGATGATATAATCTGCGCCGCTGTCTTTAAAGGCTTGTACGCCCGTTTGCACGTTTTGAATCGTGGGGTTGGGCTTGATGTCCGAATAGAGGGTATAGGCGATGCCGTTTGCCTCTAATATGTCCGTTACTTTTTTAGTAACGTTGAATTTAACAAGGTCGGGATCGGAACAAACAAATGCTTTGTTGAGTCCGCGTCTTTTAACTTCGCCGACTATTTCGCTTACGCAGCCCGCTCCGTGATAACTTGTTTCGTTTAAAACTATTCTGTTTGCCATTTTTGTGCCTCCTTGAATCATAATTTGTTTTATTAAAATTTTTTCGTAAGAAAACGATTTTTGCCCGTTTATTTTGCTATTGCGCAACAAATTTGCCCGTTTGCTTTGGCTCGTTTGCATTAGTTCGCTATTACGCAACAAATTTGCCGTTTGCTTTGGCGCATTTGCGTGGGCGAAAATTTATTTTCCTACGTATTTCAAACCTTGGTAGAACAAACCGCAAATCCGACACAGTTTTATGGTTTTCTGCATATTCTTGCGGCACGTAGTGTTTTTACGCCGTAAAGTCGACCGCAAAATATACGAGTCGGTCTTTTTTTGCATATGGCTGCGGCTTGTTTGGACAAGGCAAACGACTGAACACGTACTATAACGTACTTGAAAGTCGTTTAACGCAGTACAAATC
>CAKQKQ010000018.1 GCA_934249265.1 uncultured Clostridia bacterium
GGTATATACAATTCTCCGTAATAACCGTTGTCGATATCGTCGTTTTTATTAATGGTTGTTCCCTCGTGTAAATTTACCTTTACTTCGGGTCTGTATTTCTTTAAAGGTATAAGTTCGTTGTAACTTCTTCCGTTGCCCGTCATTACTTGCATATATCCGCTCGCTTGAATCCAGAAATGGAAATCTTTTGTGGGTACAAGCATGTGCGCGGTACTGCCTACGTGCAAACAAATTTCTACTCTGTCGCCGTTGTTTACGTTTTTATCGTCGGCGCAGTCGAAATAAACGTACAAGCCGTTTAAACCTCTCGCAATAGTGATATCCGCGCTTTCAAGCGAACGAAGTCCGCCCACTTTGGTGGTAAACGCCGACTGACCTAAATATTCATCGTTGTCCTTAATTCCGTCTACGTTGCCATTGGGCAAATACAGTCTATTGTCGTTTTTAAGCGAACCGTCTGCGGTAAACGTGGCATATTTAGCAGGTATTTCGGGGTCGGGGAAAATGCCTATACCGTTCCAACCGTCCCAAGAATAATCGCCTTCTCTCTTTAATCCGAGCGTGAAATAAAAATCGTTTGACTGCGTAGTGCCGATAAACTCGTAAGGCACAAACGCTTCCATAACGTAACCGTTGTCGTCTTTATTTCCCGCCTCAATAGTCGTGCCGTCGTTTAATTTAATTACCGAAACGGGCTTTAAAGAATATTTCAAATTGTCGAAATTTCTATCGTTCCAACGGTTTACCGCATCGCCGCCTTCGGCGTATTCTATTCTCCCGTCCACATAAAAACGCACTTTTTTAGTGGTCATGCTCGATGGACATTCGCTTTCTCCCAAAGCGTCGAAATAAACCTCGATATACTCGTCTCCGCTCACTTGCTTGTCTTCTTGCGAGTCGAAAATGAAATACACGCCGTTTTCGCCTTTATAAGAATAAAAATTCACGCTTTCAAGGTTTCTCATACCGCCGAAAGTGCCGTAAACAGCCGACGAAACGTATTCATCTTTTCCTAAATCGGCGTCAAGTCCTTCGAGGTTTTTTACTCTGTTTTTAGAAAGAATTTCAAATTTTTTCTCTGCCTTTTTGCCCGCGTTGTTGGTCGCGCTTATTTCTATTTTATAAACGCCGCTGTACTCCAAAAACAACTTTCCGTTTACAACCGTTTCGTAAGTACCCAACGGAGAATAAACCTTGATAAGCGGTTTAAGTCCGCTTTCAACGCTGTCGTTTACGGTAATTTCGGGCATAACGAAATACTCGCCCACCAAATTGTTTTCGATATACTCTCCCAAAGCAATTGTGGGGGCGGGTCTTGTCGCGGTGTTTTCGACTACGGTAACGACGCAAGTCTTTTTCGCTTTGTTGCCCGCTTTGTCCGTCGCTTCGTATACGACTTTGTATTCCCCCGCTACTTCAACTTTAAATTTGCCGTTTTCCACCTTTACCACGCTGTCGTCGGGCGCATAAACCGTGACTTTTACCGATACGTTTTTATCGAAATCGTCAACGGCTTTGCACGTGCGAATTTCTACGTCTTCCCCGACGGTCGCTTGAGTGTACGCGCCTACGTACAACACGGGCGGCGTAACGTCTTTGCCCTTGTCCGAGCCGCAGCCGCAAGCAACGGCAAACGATGATATAGAAATAGCCAGCAAGATGAAAATCAAACAATTGATAAATTTTTTACTCATCTTATTACCTCCGTTATACCTTAAAAAGAAAAATCAAGCCGCCGCTATTAAACAAATCGATAAACGTAAAACCTTTTTCGTTTGCTTATTCACGGCATAATTGCCCTTTTACGGCATATTACGTATAACATTTTAATACCGAAAAATGTGTTTGTATTGTATAATCTTCCGCACTTAAAGTAAAATATTGCGCAATATGTAAAAAGGCTATTGCCAACGCGTATAAAAGTATGTATAATTAATGTGTTAATATATACTATAAGAAGTAAATTTTGAAACACGTTCAAAATTTTGCGCTGACGCGCTCGCAAAGTTGACACTTTGCACTTTTGAGTATGTAAAAACGTCAGTTTTGCTTGAAAATATGCTCGCTGTTTTTCGCGTGCTTTCAGACAAAACTTTAGATATTATAAACTACAAGAAGTAAATCTTTTGGCTAAAGTCAAAATCTTTCAAGTCCTTGCGGACTTTCGCAAAAATATAAAATTTTTGCACTTCTGAGTTTGAAAAAACGTCAGTTTTGCTTGAAAATACGCTCGCTATCTCTCGCGTGCTTTCAGACAAAACTTTAGATATTATTAGGAGTAACGCCATGTACCCACATAAATTGCCGTACGACGAAAAATTAATATGGTATTATTCGGACTGTTTTCCCGATAATCAGCCGTACAAACTTATACGTTGTTTTTTGCACAAAAACTACGACATGAAATTGCACTCGCACGACTTTTACGAAATAAACCTCGTCGTTAAAGGCAAAGGCGTGCATTATACCGACAATTCTTTTAAAGAAACCGCCGTCGGAGACGTAATTATCGTGCCGCCGGGGTCTTTTCACGGGTACTATAACCTCGACGGACTCGACGTGTATCACTTGCTTATACACAAAAACTTCTTCAATAAGTATTATTCCGACCTTAATATGCTGTCGGCTTTTAAACTTCTTTTCAACGCCGACTATAAAATAAGAAATAAAAACGTGAATATTCCCTATTTTCATCTCGACGAAAACTGCTATGAAGACTGCAAGCGGGTCTTTGTGCAACTCGACGAAATGGATATACGCACTTTTACAAATCCCGACGAATATTTACCCGCTTTGCACCTAATGAGTTATACCACAACGATAATGCTAATTGTAAAATTGTGCGAGGCTTATAAACAGCAATTTTTCGCCGCGCCCGTGAAAGAACGTTCTACAAGCGACATGAATATTTTTAGCGTAGTCGAATATATACATTTGCACTATGCGGAAAAAATTACGCTTGAAGATTTATGCAAAGCCGCCTTTATGAGCAAAACCGCCCTTTCGGAAAAATTTAACCGTTTTATGGGACAGTCGCCGCTGGGATATGTAAATTATTACAGAATACTCGTTGCGAAAAAAATGCTGTTAGAAACGGATAAACCCATTGCGGAAATTGCCGTCGACACGGGATTTTTCGATACGTCGCACTTTTCAAAAACTTACAGTAAGTACGAAAACGTTTCGCCCGTAAAACTGCGCAATATGCTTAAAAACGAAAACCGCACTAATTAAAAACTTCACTCGGCGATATGGCTTCGGCATAAAACCGCCGACACAAACTTGCAACTGCTTCACAAAAACGCAACCGCTTTTGTGGTTCATTTAAAACAAAACTACTGAAAACAGCATAAATTAAAACAAGACTCGCCCACCATAATTGTGAGCAAGTCTTGTTTTTTGTCGTAAAGCATATAAATATTATTATGTAAGGCGTAAAATATAATTAAAAATGCAAACTATTTGCCGTTTTTGCGTCATATTTGTTTGACAAATAAATTTATTCGCTTTATACTTGACACAACGAGTCGAAAATATTATTTTTTAATAATTTTCCGCGATAAAAACTTGTAAAAACTTTCGCTTTTTTATCGATTTTCGATATTTAAAACGAAATGTTCTTTTTTTTACCCTTTTGACCGAAGAATTGCTCGGGGGTTTTGGCAAAAAATTATTTGCGTAACACAAAAAACATACGGATAACTGCAACGAAGGAGGAACTATGAAAATACAACTTTCCGACCATTTTACATATAAAAAACTATTGAAATTCACTTCGTCCACAATAGTAATGATGATTTTTACGTCGATTTACAGCGTGGTGGACGGTTTTTTCGTCTCCCGTTTTGCGGGAAAAACGCCTTTTGCGGCAATTAACCTCATTTTCCCCGTAATTATGATTTTGGGTTCGGTGGGATTTATGCTCGGCACGGGCGGTACTGCGCTTGTTGCAAAAACGTTCGGCGAGGGAGATAAAGAAAAAGCAAATTCTTACTTTTCTTTGGTCACTTACGTCGCAATAGTCGTTGGCATAATTTTGTCGGCTTTGGGAATTGCTTTGATGCGCCCGCTTGCAAAAATGCTCGGCGCGGAAGGCGAACTTTTACACCACTGCATAACTTACGGCAGAATAATTTTGGCGGCATTGCCATTTTATATGTTGCAAATAATGTTTCAAAGTTTCTTCGTTGCAGCGGAAAAACCGCACTTGGGACTTGTAATGACCATACTTTCGGGCGTAACCAACATGGTGCTTGACGCGGTGTTGGTACTTCTTCTTCCGCAACATTTAAAATTAAGCGGCGCGGCAATTGCTTCCGCTGTTGCTCAAGTAATCGGCGGCGTTGTGCCTTTTATTTACTTTTTCAGAAAAAACAACAGCATTTTGCGCCTCGGAAAAACCAAATACGACGGCAAAGCGGTATTTAAAATTTGCACCAACGGTTCGTCCGAACTTATGAGCAACATTGCAATGAGTATCGTCGGCATTTTGTACAACATGCAATTGATGAAATACGCGCAAGAAAACGGCGTGGCGGCTTACGGCGTAATGATGTACGTAAGTATGATTTTCTCGGCGGCGTTTATCGGATATTCGGTGGGTGTTTCGCCCGTGATAAGTTTCCATTTCGGGGCAAAACACGACATCGAACTTAAAAGCCTATTGAAAAAAAGTTTAACTTTGCTTGCTTGTTGCGGCGTGGGAATGACAATTGCCGCCGAACTGCTTGCATATCCCCTTTCAAAATTTTTCGTGGGATATGACAAAGAATTGCTCGAAATGACGACTTTCGGTTTTAGAATTTTCTCGTTTGCATTTTTGTCGATGGGAATAGGCATATTCTCGTCCGCTTTCTTTACCGCGCTTAACGACGGACTTACGTCTGCGCTTATTTCGTTTTTGCGTACTTTGTTTTTCCAAACGACGGCAATACTCGTTTTGCCGATATTCTTTAAATTGACCGGCATATGGTTTTCGGTTGTCGTTGCAGAATTTTTATCTTTACTTCTTTCGATATTCTTCCTTGTTATCAAACGAAAAAAGTACAACTATTGATAAAAAATCATTTCATATCGCACGATTTAAACTCGTTTGCATCGACTGAAATCTAAACCATATAATCACGCTTTAAATCAATAATATATACAAAAAAGACTGTTTTACGCAATACGTGTTGCGTAAAACAGTCTTTTAATTTAATCTTTATAACTTTCAGTTTGTTTTCTTATTACACTTTAATTAAATCACTCACCGCTCTTTAATTTAGTTTTTATCGCCGCTTAATTTCTCTTTATTGAGTCGTTCTTCTCTCTTGTCAAACAAGTAATCGACAAACTCGAACCACACTTTAGACACCAACTCGACGCCCAATAAAATTAAATGCACATAAGCGTGTTCTTTCGGTTCTAAAATCAACAACACCGACAAAACAAGCGACACTATCGACTCGGTCGCGTTGATTATAAACGGGCGTTTTTTAGTGATTTTGCGTATCACTTCGGACAGTTCTTTTCCTTCACGCAATATCGCCCAAACAGCCCAAATTACGCACGCGCTTTCAAAGTTTTTTTCGCCTTTTAAAAGCACGAGTTCTACAAGTCCCAAAACGATGAGTATCGAACCGCTTGTTATCGCTTCGTTTTCTCTATCTTCTTTAATGCCGAAAATCGAAAAACAAATTTCTTCTATTCCGTATGCAACCATCACCGCGCCGACTATATCGTTGACGTAACGGTACAGCGTTTTATAAAAAATCATTACCAAAATACCGACGAGCGTAAAAATACACAAGCGGATATATTCCCATTTTTTCATATTTTCTCCGTAGTAAAAGTCAAATTATATCGCAAAATTCCGCGTTTACGTAGTTTGCAAGCGCATTTGGCGACAACTCTATTTGCAAGCCTTTTTTGCCCGCGCTTACGCAAATCGTATCGAAAAGTTGTGCCGTTTCGTCGATTACGGTGTGAAATTGTTTTTTCATGCCTATTGGCGAACAGCCGCCGTGAATATACCCCGTGAGCGGCAAAAGTTCTTTTTGTTTTATCATTTCAATGCTTTTTACCCCGACCGCTTTGGCTGCCTTTTTGAGGTTTAACGTCTCGCTTACCGGCACGACGAACACGTAATGTTCGTTCTTTTCGCAAACGGTAACAAGCGTTTTAAATACCTCGTCGGGGCTTTTGTTGACGAGTTTAGCCACGTTTTCGCCCACGGTTTCTTCCTCGTCGTACTCGTGCACGGCAAAAGGGATATTTGCTTGTTCTAAAAGTCTAATTACGTTGGTTTTTTGCATAAGTCGGTGTTATATTTCCTCGTCGTTTTGCTCGTATTTGGCAACTAATCTGTAAATCGGCATGCCCATTTCGGAAAACTTCGTTTCGTATTCGGTCAAAATATTCCCCTCGAAATTGCTGTGGTGCAAATCGAGTTGCACTTCGGTGATTATAAAGCCGCATTTAGAAAATTCGGTAAGCGAATACTCGAAAAAGTGCATATTGTCGGTTTTTTGCCAAATTTCACTGCCGTCTTTTAAAATTCTTTTATAAATATCTAAAAATCTCTTGTTTGTAAGGCGGTGATTTTTATACGTTCCTTTTGGATAAGGACACGAAAAATTGAGATAAATCCTTGAAATCGTGTTGTCGTTTAAATAATAACAAAGGTTTTGGGCGTTGCAGTTGATAAAACGCAAATTGGGTATGCGCATATCGTACGCCCTTTTAAGCCCCAAAATAATTACGTTGCTTATTTTTTCAAGCGCGAGAAAGTTTATTTCGGGATGCGCCAAAGCGGTTTTTATAATAAAATCGCCCTTTCCGCAACCGATTTCAAGATAAACGGGATTATCGTTGCCGAACAATTTTTTGCAGTCGATTATATTATATTTTTCCTCTTCGGTACGCGCGTAAAAATTCAAACCTTCGTATAAAGCGAGCCACTCGTCGCAAGCGGACATTTTTTCTTGAAGGTTTGACCTTAATCTCATTCTCATAAAAACCTCCGACGCATTTTTACGGTCTAATTTTTATCGGACATATCGCCCTTAATTTCTTGCGCCGACTAACGTATAAGATTATATCACATTAATTTCCTTTTTGCAAAAATATTGCGGCAAAAGTTGCACAAACCTTTACCGCATTTTTAGATTAAAAAAGTCAATCGCTTTTTAAAAACCCCACAGCGTATATGCTTTTCGGCTTAAACATAGCGATTGACTTAAAATTTCGATATTTAATTGTAAAAATAATTTGCGCTTTTGCTTATTTATTTTTAAAATACTCTTTAATGGCTTCAAACGCCTCTTCGGTGATGACGTGTTCTACTCTGCAAGCGTTTTCTTCGGCGGCGGCGAAATCAAGACCCATTTTTACAAGTGCGTCGGTGAGTATTTCGTGCCTTTCAAGAATATTTTCCGCTTTCTTTTTACCTTCGGCGGTAAGGGTGATAAGTCCGTCGCTACCCACGATGATAAAGCCGTCTTTTTTCATTTTCCCCACGGCGCGCGAAACGCTCGGCTTGCTGTAACCGAGTTCTTCGGCGATTTCGACCGCGCGGACGTTGCCCTTTCTCTCTTTAATTTTAAGTATCGTTTCAAGATACATTTCTTGCGATTCGTTGTCTATCATAATTTTCCTCTCTTACAAAAATTATACTACATTTTTACTCAAAACACAAGCAAAAGTCCGCTTTTATACTGCGGACTTTTTTTATTGCGTTTATTTAATTTCCCATTTACCGCTGTCAGACTGCAAATCGACCATATGCGTGTAAATTCCGTTTTTATTGTACAACTCGTCGGGAGAACCTTGTTCGGCAACTACTCCGTCGGACAAAACTACTATTTTATCCGCGCCCGCCACCGTCCTCATTCTGTGCGCGATTACAAGCACCGTTTTGTCTTTAATAAGCCTTGAAAGCGCGGTTTGAATAAGCGTTTCGTTTTCGACGTCGAGACTTGCCGTCGCTTCGTCGAGTAAAATAATGGGTGCGTCTTTTAAAAACGCGCGGGCAATTGAAATACGTTGACGTTCGCCGCCGGAAAGTTCAGAGCCGTTTTCGCCTATAGTAGTATTCCATTTATCGGGCAATTTTTCTGCAAATTCGTCCACGTTTGCAAGTTTTGCCGCGGCGATGACTTCTTCGTCGGTCGCGCCCTTTTTACCCAGCCTTATGTTTTCCATAATCGTGTTGTTAAACAACGTTACGTCTTGGAAAACGATAGAATACAAACTCATCAGTTTTTCGGGGTCGGTTTTTGCTACGTCCATGCCGCCGACGGTGATTTTACCGTTTTGACAATCCCAAAATCTCGCCGCCAAGCGCGACACCGTGGTTTTTCCGCCGCCAGAAGGTCCTACAAGCGCGGTTACTTCGCCTTGTTTTGCCACAAACGAAACGTCTTTTAAAACTACTTCGCCCGTGTTGTAAGCAAACCCAACGTGCTCGAAAACAATATCGCAACCGCTGTTTGTAAGCGTTTCGCTGCCCGTTTGAACGGGGTGTTCGAGTATTTCGTTCATACGAGCGACGTTGGTGCGCATCGCTATAATCGCCGCAAGGTTTTGAAGCGCGGCTTGCATGGGGTCGTAAAAACGAGACGCCACAAGCAAAAACATGAAAAACGTAAGCACGTTTATTTTGCCGCCGACAAGCAATACCGAGCCGACGAGCGCAACCGTAGCGATGCCGAGTTTTAACACCATGCCCGCACTCGTAACGAACACCGCGGTGGTGAGTTCGGCTTTTACGTTTTGTTTCTCGACGCCTTTTATTTTTTTAGACAAACCCGAAAGATATTTCTTTTCGGCATTGTTGGCTTTTAAGTCGCGGACGGACTCGATATATTCTTGTATTCCGTCGGCGCACGCCATTTTCACCGACATGCTTTTGGCTTGAACTTTGTCTTGCACCTTATAACTGAGCAGCACTATAAGCACCGAAACGGGCACGACCCAAAGCGCAGCAAGAGCCATACGCCAATTGTAAATCAACATTCCAACAGCGATAATCACCGTAGAAATCAACGACCCGAACAGCCCGGGAATAAAGTGCGAACAAGTTTTTTCCAACACTTCGCAGTCAGCCATAATGGTGCTTGTAAGGTCGGCGAGGTCTTTCTTTCCGAAAAACGACAACGGAAGTTTGCGTAATCTTTCTGCAAGGCTTAATCTGCGCTTTCCGCTTTCTTCATAAGTGGTAAAATAAGTGTTGTTGTATTGAAACCAAGTCGTTAAAAGTATTAAAGCGAAACAAATTACGCAACCGACTACATAAAACGCTATTCTTTTACCGTGCACGCCGCCGTCCATCATATCCGAAACGAGGAAATACAAAAGCGTGGTAGGCAGCATAAACGCTATATTTTGAAAAGCGCATGCGATTACGCCTTTTACAAGTCCCGTTGCGCCCTCTTTTGACGACGCCGTCTTTTTTTGTATGCTTTTAATCATTGACATTGCCGTTTACCTCCTTTGCAACTTTCCATTCTACCGAAGCGGCGTAATCTCTCCACATTTTAGCGAACAAACCGCCTTTTTCTATCAATTCTTCGCGTTTTCCGCTTTCGACCACTTTTCCGTCGTCTATTACGTAAATGCAGTCGGCGTTTTTAATGGTGGATAATCTGTGCGCTATCATTATTACCGTTTTGCCCTTGGCGAGTTCGGAAAACGCCTTTTGCACTTTAGCCTCGTTGTCGGGGTCTGCAAAAGCCGTAGCCTCGTCCAAAATAAGCACGGGCGCGTTTTTAAGCATCGCTCTCGCAATGGCTATACGCTGTTGTTCGCCGCCCGAAAGATATACCCCCTTCGTCCCGATTACGGTGTTGACGCCGCTTGGCAATTTTTCTATTATATCGTCGCACTGCGCCATCTTTAAAGCGCGAGCGACTTCTTCGTCGGTAGCGTCAGGCTTGCCCGCCTTTACGTTTTCCAAAATCGAAGCCTTGACGAGTTTTGAATTTTGGAACACGAACGAAACGGTGTTCATTAATTTCTCTTTTTCTATATCGCGAATATCTGCGCCGCCGATTTTAATACTGCCGCTGTTTACGTCGAAAAATCTTGCGATTAAACTTGCAAGCGTAGATTTACCGCCGCCAGAAGGACCTACAAACGCAACGGTTTGCCCCGCTTTTATGTCCATCGACACGCCGTGAATTACCTCTTTTTTATCGTCGTATGAAAAACGTACGTCTTCAAGCACTACAGAAGAATCGGAAGGATAATCGGGGTCTTTGCTTTCTTTCATAGGTTTGGCGTTTAAAACGCTGTCGATACGAGTGAGCGCGTCCGCAACTATCATATTGTTTTCGCTCATGTACATTATTTTAGTGAGCGTAAGCGAAATTACGGGCGTAATGACGATATAGAATATAAGGTTGAGCAAAAATTCGTTGGTTACGCCTTTTGTGGTAAACAACAACGCGCCCGCTATCAAAAACGCAAACACGCCGTTGATCGCGGCTGTGTAAAACATCATCGGCACGCGCAAATCTTTTGTATACGCCACTACCCATTTTTGATATTCGTCGATAGTGCCTTTAAATTTCTTAAAAGAAAATACCGACTGTCCGAACGTTTTTACAACGGGTATGCCGCGGACGTACTCGACCGCCTCGTTTGACATATTTTCAAGCGCGTTGCCGTATTGACGCATTTTTTCAGCCATTCTTTTGCCCGTCATTGCCGACATTACCGAAAAAGCAAGCACCACCGGCACGAGACTTAAAAGACCCAAACGCCAATCGAATATAAACAGCAACGCCAAAAGCCCTATCGGCGTAGCGATTGCCGCGTATTTATCGGGGAGTTGGTGCGCGAGATAAGTCTCAGTTGCGCCCGTGGAATCGTTGACTATCTTCCTCAATTTACCGCTGCCGAAACTATCTACAAAGCCGAGCGGCAATTTTGCGATATGCTCTGTAACGGCAATTCTCATATTTGTAGCCACCCTAAAAGCCGCCACGTGCGAACACATAAGCGCGCATATGTAAATTAGGTACGAAAGTATGGCAAACACCATTGCCCAAATACCGTTGCTTACGAGATTTGTCGCTTGTGAAAAGTTAGGCGCGACTTCAAGCACTTCTTTGACTATCTTCCAAATGTAAATAAACGGAAGAAGCGCAACAAGCGCGCTTATTGCCGACAACACCCACGAGGCATAAGTGAAATACTTATGTTTGCCCGCATAGTCCGTCAGTCTGTTTAAAGCGGATTGTTTTTTCAAAATAAAACCTCCTTGAAATAAATTGTAAAATTATTTTTGTTTTATATTTTTTTAACTTTTATATTTTGTCTGTTGTTTTATTAATTATTTCGTCCGTCGAATTTGACTTTAAGCGAGATATTTTTTAAAGCGTTTTTTATCGGACGGAATATTTTGTAAAGCGAATTTAACAAACGGCGAAGTATTTTTTAATGGAATTTACCAAACGTATAAAATATTTCGTCGGTATAACGTCTACATTGTTTTACCGTTTTACTGCTTTTTATTGTTTTATTGTTTTATCGTTTTTTTGTTCGTTTGCTATGCGCTCGTTACGTCGTCCACTTGGTTAGCAATGACTAACTGTGTTGCGTATAAAAAAGGAAATCTCTTTCCTTTAATTTTGATATATAGGCGTGTTTATGCGATATTTTAACGCCGTTTTTTGCTTTATTTTTAATTTTAAACGCAATTTCTGCCGTTTTTACAACAAACGTATGCGGTAAAAACGACATTTAAAGCAAAATAAATTTTATTCGGGCAAAACCCAATCGGACGGGAGACCCAAAATTTTATCCCAGCCCGCATTGAAAAAATATTGCAACTGTTTTATGTATTGCCTTGCGTCCTCTTTGGTAAAGTCGTGCTCCACCACTTCAAACATACCGTTAAACATGGCGGTTGCAAGCATATGCGACAAGTCGGCGCGGACGTCGTTTATTTTTATCCCCGCGGCGTTTAATTCGCTTATAAAACGCACGGTGTTGTCCGTTTCTATCTCGATAAGTTTATCGACGTATTTTTCGTATTCGCTGCCCTTGCTTTTGCAAATAATAAGTTTAAATTCGTCAAAACTGCCGTACACGATATCGAGCATTTCGTTTATTCTCGCGTCTACGTAAATATGCATATCATTATATTGCGTTTCGGGCGCAAGCCTTGCAAACTCTTTTTGCACGCCCGAATAATAAAAATAAAGTTTGTCAGCCGAATCTTTTACTATAGCCCTGAAAAGTTCGCCTTTGTCGGCAAATCTGCCGTAAAGCATACCCGTGGTATAACCCGCGCTCTCGGCAATGTTGCGCATGGACGCGCCCTCGAATCCCTTTTCAAGAAATTCTTGCTTTGCGCACTCTATTATTTTGTCGATCGCAAGTTCGTCTTTTTTACGCATTTTCCACCGCCGATTTTTAATATTGATTTTTAATAACATTGTTATTATAACGCTGTTATTTTATAAAGTCAACTGTTTTTAAAGCGTTTGAAAAAAATTTTTGGCAGCGCATTTTCGTTTAGTTGAGTCAAAGTGTAGTTTTCCTTGTTGTGCTTTATCTCTTGTTTGTCTATGCTTGAAGTTATAGAAATCTTTTATATATTAGAATAAAATTTTGGGCGGCATAATTTTTACAATAACAAAAAATAAGCGGCGCGTAAAAACGCGCCGCCAAAAATCAAATTGTTTATTTTTATCAAATTAAATTATTCGTTTTCTTTAAATTGTTTCAAATGATTATTCTCTGCTTTTTTAAGCATAAGCAAAAGACCGACAAAAGTCCACAAATTGCCAATGGCGAGAAAAGCGCAAAATACGGCGTTGTTAAACGCATAATTGCCGATTAATCCTATCAAAACGGCAATAAGCATACCTATCGGCAAACAGAATATCCACGCGAATTTCGGGTATGGCGTATATCCCTTTGCAAACGCCGAAATTTGAGAAATCGAAAGTGCTAAAAAGAAAATCCAAAACAATATAAATGCGGGAATTATAAAGTATAACGCATATTTTAAAACCAATTCGCCTGCAAAGCCGTGTTTTAACAAAAACGTTACCGCGCAAAACGGCACGTGATAACCGCACGCCCCGAACATTAAATAACCTAAAATTCCCGAGCGATAGCCATGCGCGCACTTCGGCGATTTTTCAGCCATCAGCCTATATATCCCGAACATACTCAGTCCTTCCAAAACCATGCCGAAAAGTCCCAAAATCGCAGCGGCGAATATTCCTCCGTCCGAAGTGGAAATATACGCCGAAAACAGCCTTAAAATGCCCTCTTGCGTTTCGTCTTCAACTCCCCAACCGAGTATAAAATCGCCTACCAAATGCAATAAAGAGGCAATAATGCCGATAAAAAGCAATTTTTTTATTCTGGGAAAATCGAGTTTGCTCGAAATGCCTATGTCGTTGAAATTTTCCATAAATTATCCTCTATGATTATAATGACAGTCGCAATATTCTCCGCCACCCGCCAAGGTGTACTCGCGAGTAAACTCGGTATTATTTAGCGCAGCCATATCGTAATCGAGCGTACACATTGCGGGGATATACTCCTTTAAGCCGAGTTCGGTCATTAATTTGCAAATGCCGCAAGTGTAGAAATACGCCGTGTATTGATTTATGGTCTCGCCGTCCTCGACAGAAAACTTCCACGAATACGGGTTTGTTATACTTTCGCTTTGTTTCGCTTGCATTTTGAGTTTTTCTCTGCCCTTTACCGTGTAAGACCTTCTGCCTTTAGGTCCTGACGACGCGGCTTTAGTCAAGAAGTTTTCGCACATTGCCTTGCGGTAATATACGCGCACTTCTTCAAGCGAATATTTCTTTTCAAGCGACAACAACACCGAAGAAAGCAACGCGCAATTGACGATATTGATAATAAAACGGTCGCCTTTGTCGAATTCGGGCAAATTTTTAAGTATTTCTTTGTACTTTTTGTGCGCCGATTTCATCACTTGCTTGGGGTTTTCTTCGTTGAGCGTTTGCGTGAGTTGCTTTTTAAACGTGCCTTTATAGCCCGTCCACATCATTCTTTCTATAAACCCGTATTTCATTGCGCTTTCCACTCCTCGATTATGTTTAACATTCTCTTTTCGATGTCTATTCTCGTCTCTTTACATTCCTTCGGGTAGTCTTTAGCCGCTTTAAACATCATTTTAAGCAAAAGTCCCGCGCCTATGGGGAAAATGGTTTTAAGCAAACTTTCGGGGAATACGAAGTGCGTGCCGTGCTCGTATACAGCGACTTCGACTTGACACTCGTGCGGTTTTTCTTGCAAGCGTTTTTCCGCTCTTCTCACGTATTTTGCGGCGTTCCACAAACTATCGTCTTCCGCGCCGATCAATAAAAGTTTACCCTTTATGTTTTCGATTTTTATAAACTCTTCTTCTTTAATGGGGTGAGCAGCCTCGGAATCTTCAAAAATTTTGCGAGATGCGGTCATATTGCCCGTTTCTTTTGCCTCTTGCTTCATTACGCCCCAATACTCGGGGTGTTTGTAGCAAAACGGCATATACGGCAGAGGTTTGCCGCGATAAGTAAACAAAGATTCGCCCTCTATCGGCCACTCGCCACAGCCGTCCTTTTTGCCTTGCGCAAAGCCTTGCCAAATAAAATCGCTTGGGGTCATGGCTATCGTGAGCGTGATTTCGGGGAAATACGAAGCGGCGGTAAGCGCAAGCGTACCCGTGGTGGACGCGCCCGCAATGCCGATTTTGTCGTTGCCGTGATTTTTAAGCCATTTTATCGCGCTTTCTATTCTTTCAAGCGGATAATTGTGATGGCTGTAATTCTTTTTCCCCGGAGACATGGTAAGCACGTTTACGCCCTTTTTAATAAGCCACTTTACGCAACTTTTTGCCATATAGTCCTCGGGGTCGTCGCCGAGCATTGCTATAATCGCCATGTTTGTTTGCGTTTTTCTTTGCCAATACGCGCCGTAAAAACCGTCGGGCTCAACGTCGAAATGAATATGTTTCATAATTCTTCCTTTGCTTTCTCCTTAAAATCTATTTTAACGATTTGCATTTTCATAAAATTGTCGCCCGCTTTTGCCAAAAATCTGAAAAATCCGCTTATGGTCGGGTATTTTAAATTATTGTAACCAAGCATATATCCGCGACTCGACACCTTTATATCGTCGCTCCATAAAGACAATTCTTTTTTAGCGTTAGACACGGCGAAATACGCGCCTACGTCCTTTATTTTCGCAATTTTAAGCCAAGTTTTAAGCATCAACTTGCCCGCCCTTTTATTTGCCGCGTCAAACACGAGTTTGCCACCGGGGAACGCGCTCGCCATTTTGCAAACCAACTCTTTTACTTGTTCTTGCAAAAAGTAGTAAAACACGCCCGACGCGAAGAACACCGCGCCGTTTGAAGCGTCGATTTTATCAAACCACGAAGTATCGTTTAAATCGCAAGCGACGTTTTCTTCCCTTTCGCCCGAGGGCAAAAGTTCGTTTCTCACCTTTATTACGTCTTCAAAATCGAGATTATAAATTTTACACTGTCCGTTGTCGGCGCGTCTACCCATG
Organism: uncultured Clostridia bacterium; assembly: GCA_934249265.1. Lineage (GTDB taxonomy): Bacteria > Bacillota > Clostridia > Christensenellales > Borkfalkiaceae > CAKQKQ01. The sequence continues at coordinate 15,529 of CAKQKQ010000018.1, forward strand.
CCGTCCAAACCGCAACCGAGGTTGACGACAGCCGCCTTGGGGTGAGTTTTTAAATAGTCTTGAATTTCTATAAGAAGGTCGTTTTGTCTCACCGCCACTTCCAAAAATCCAAAGCGGTACATATTTCCTTTAGCCTGCTTTTCAAGTTCCGAAAAATCGTAATCGATTTGTTCGATTAATTTAATCGCGGTTTCGTCGCGATATAAATCGGGGTAAAGTTCGGTACACACTTTTCTTCCGTAAAGAGGAATGACGAGCGTCTCTTGCACGGTGTTTTTTTCAATATGATATTTCATTTTAGTCCTCCTTTAAAAAAGGTAATTTCGGAATTTCGTTTTTATCCATAATACGGCAAAGCATTTCGGCAAACCCTTTCGGGTCGCGTATTTGATATTGCATGTGGTTGTGTCCGTTAAACACGGGATAATGCGCGTAAGGATAAGTTTTCATCACGTTTTCCCTGTATTTATAATGTTCTTCTATACTGCCGAACTCGAAAAACGCGTGAGTTTGCAACTCTTTATCAAGCGGCGGAAAAGGTTTGTTTTCCAAACTGTCAGCCATTTGACGGCGCATATTGCCGTATTTCAAATTTTTGCCCGCCTCGATGAAATAAGGCTTGATTTCTTCATCGTCGCACCACATTACTTTGCCGAGGTTTTTACCCTTCTTTTTGTAAATGCTTCTTATTGCGAAATACAAAAACGGAGTCATAATTCTGCGCGTAAATTTGCCTATTTGCGCAAACTGTCCGCCGTCGATAAACACGCTTTTAACTGCAAATTTCGTTTTGTTTAAAAACGCAACAGCCAAATCTGCGCCGATTGACGAAGCAACTACAAGCGCGATATCTTTTACGCCGCTACTCGTCAAAAATTCTTCGACTTGGCGTATTTCGTCTTCTTTTGAAATATATTTTTGCCCTTCGCAATAAACCGTTGACGTGGGCATAATGCAAAAATATTTGTCTTTTAAATACTCCGCGACTCGTTCGCTGCTTTTACCCGTAACACCCATCGCATGGAAAAACAATACGGCGGGATAACTTTTTTCGCCTTTAGTTTCAAACAACATATTTCTACCTCTATTTCGATTATTTCATTATTTAAATTATTTATATCGAAATTGTTTTAATATCGTTTAATATCGATGCCGCTCAATGCCGCAAATTATTTAATTATCAATGCCATAATTCCTGCAAGGGCGGCTGAAATAATCGCCAAGCCGACCGTTCCGAAAATCCATTTTTTCACTTTATCTTTTGCGGTTATGTAAGGCATAAGGTCTTCCGTCCCGGGGATTATCCACGCCTTTGTGTGGCAAACCCAAATTTCGTCCACGAAAATTCTGTCAATAACGTTACACACCGAAAAAAGTATAAGCATTTGCAAAAATCCTTGCAAAAATCCGCGCGCGCCGTTTACCGCGTACACAAACGCAAGCGCGTACACAACGTAAGCGATAATGCCGCCGATTTTAAAAATTTTTGCTCTTTTTTTTATTTTTTCGCGAGTGGTAAGCCCCATTACGACGCATCTGTTTTGTACTTTTTTGTCGTATAAATGCACCATGCCGACCGCGCCGTCTTTTATGCCTATCAAACAATAAATTATAAGCAGCACTCCAAGTCCTAACCCCTCTAAAACCGCCAACAACATATTTTTTTCTCCTATTTTATCATTCTTTATTTATGTTTAATTATTTTCTGTTTTGATTTAAAAATCGCTTTTTCAAAACTTCTATGCATTTAACCTAAAGCGACGTCAAGAGCCATCATTACGCTAAACCCGACGGCGAAAAATATCGTGCCTATGTTAGAGTGTTCGCCTTGAGACATTTCGGGTATCAATTCTTCTACAACGACGTAAAGCATTGCGCCCGCCGCAAAACTCAACAAATACGGCAACGCCGAAACTATAAACGATGCGGCTATCAACGTAATTACCGCGCCGATAGGTTCGACCACACCAGAAAGAACGCCGCCTAAAAACGCCTTTCCCTTTTTCATTCCCTCTTCGCGCAAAGGCAGTGAAATAATCGCGCCCTCGGGGAAGTTTTGTATTGCAATACCGATCGACAACGCCAACGCGCTCGCCGCGGTAATTTGCGCATTGCCCGACACGAAACCCGCATACATTACGCCCACTGCCATGCCCTCGGGTATGTTGTGCAAAGTAACCGCCAAAACCATCATCGTGGTTTTCCCGAGTTTACTTTTAGGCCCTTCCGACTGTTCGCTTTGCGCGTGTAAATGCGGTATAACGTGGTCGAGAATAAGCAAAAACAGCACGCCCGCCCAAAAACCGATTACGGCGGGAAGAAACGCCCATTTGCCCATGCCGCTCGATTGTTCGATAGCGGGAATTATAAGACTCCACACCGACGCGGCGACCATTACGCCCGCGGCAAAACCCGTCAACGCGCGTCTGACTTTATCGTCGAGCGTTTTATTCATAAACAGCACGCAACCCGCCCCGAGCGAAGTGCCTAAAAACGGAATTAATATCCCCAAAAACGTTTCCAAATTAATTCTCCTTGGTAAAAATGTTTTTTATTTATTTCTCCTAAACCCCTTTTCGTCTACGTATTCGGGGTGCGCGGAAATATATTCGTCTTTATCTCCGCAAATAGTATAGTCGCATTTATCCCCGTCAACGCAAGTGCCCGTGCGTATGAGTTTGGCGCGGATAAGTTCCATCGACTTGTAATCGACGTTGCAAAGCGCGGGCATTATTTCGGTGAGCCCAAATTGTTTTGCAAACTCCGCCGCGGGACACGCTGTAAATTCGTAATAAATAGGCTTGTCTTTATCGTACTTATCTACGTTCATTTCGTAGTCGTGCCATTTGTCGCAAGCCTGCTTTGCCGAGCCAAACGCCTTGTACATAAGTTTTTTCCAAAACGGTTTGTTGCAGTTAACAAACTTAAGTTTTTTAAACGACGGCAAAACTAAATTTTCCTCGATTTCTTCTATTTCTCTGAAATTTGTGACGTCTTTACAGCATACGTAATACGTCATTATGGCAATACAGTCGTAAGTGCCGCCTTTGCCGTTGTGAAAATTTTTCTTTCCGCCAAGGTCGGTACGCCAAGTTTTTAAGTACTCTACGTATTGAAGTTGCACCTTTGTCCAAACCTCTTCTCGCTTTTCCTCGGGGTAATGCAAGGCTATTTTCTTTTTAATTTCTCTTTCGCACTGCTTGGAATAAAGCACGTGACACGTTCTGTCAAACACCAAATCTTTATTTTTCATATTTCCCTCATTTTTTTAAGTAAGTTTTCGCACACTTGAACTTTAAACCCTTGCAAGCAAGTTTCCACTATTTAAAATGTTAAATCGCGCAAAGCGTGATAAACAATCCCAAAAACGCCGCCGCGCTCGCTATGTTAAACGAGCCGACTATGCGTAGCGGAAACATTGCGATAAACAAAGGTATCACGTTGAATATGCACGCCCATCTCGGCAGTCCCGTTACGCCCGAAACCACCGCCACAAACAACGTTATGCTAAAGACGAGCAAGCCTATATAACAAACGTACATTGTCGATACGGTTTTTTTGAAAAATTCTAAAATGGCGACTCTCGCCTCTTCGGTGCGCCCCATTCTTATGTAAAACCACTCTACCACGCCGCAAAATACGTGATGAGCCGTGCCCGCAACTATAAACAACACGAAAGATATAAGCAAAATCGTGCCGTAAACCGAAGAAAACGCCCCGACGTATTCATATAAAGCAAAATATCCGAAGCACGCCATAGTCAGCGCAAGCACTCCCGCAAGCATTGAAAACAATTGGTTTTTGAGCGACGCCCCCTCAAACAACGCCGACAACTTTTTATTGTCGTTTAAGTCGTTGAAATTAAATCTGCCTTGCGGAGTGTAAGTAATTGCCCTATCGCAAAAACAACACAACACGTGACCCAAGCACGCTACAAGCAGTAAAATTTTTATTACCGTCAAAGACATAAATTTCGTCTCCTTTTCTTTTTCGGCTATATTATATCACAATAAAATAGAAAATTCAATCGGTTAGCACAGACTAACTAATAAAAATACTATTAATATTTAAAAATCGGCAAAGATTTTAGCGTCTTGCCGATTTTTAATGCAAAAATATGTTAAATTGTCATAATTTTTAAATTTTAGCCCAAAATTTTTGTTTTTTAATTAGTCGTTTTACTTATGCTCCGCAATTTATTTCAACTTAAATCGGTTTCGGTTATCATCGAAGCGATTTCCATCGAAATATCGTTGAGCGAACAATTAAGTTCGCCCGTAAGCCATTGCTTATACGCATTTACTATGCCGCCCGTGAAATAACTCACTCGAATGGCAAAACTGCTTTTTTCGCGGATATACTCGGGAATATCGGGGTCGTTTTCCATAAATTCGGCAAAAATCTTTTTCAACTTTTCCAAAAAAGCATCCGAACTGTCTATGCGGATAAGTTGCTTATATAAGTCTATATCCATTTCCAGAAATCTGCTTATTTGAAGTAGCAGCGGCGCGGGATTTTTGAAAAACGAAAAGTAATGAAAATCTTTTAAAATGCCCATCATTTTGTCTATTACGTCGTTTTCTATTTCTTCCACGACTCCCCTTACGTCAGGATAATGGGCGTAAAACGTCGTTCTGTTTATATCCGCTAAATTCACTATGTCCGTAACCGTAATTTTGGTTTCGGGCTTCTTTTTTAATAAAGTAAGGAACGCCTCTCGTATCATTTTGCGAGAGCGTTTCGCACTTCTATACTCTGCTTTTTGTTTTATTTCGGTCGTTTCTTCCATATTTTCACCTTTCAAAAATCGTTAATTTTATCAAAAGTGTCGGATTTCATATATTTTGAAAAACATTGACGGTTGACTTCTTGTTTTAACGGCATTATACTACAAGCGAAATCAAAAGTCAACACTTGTATGAAATTAAATTTGTGTCGACTTTACGGAGGTTTAATATGAAGTTATACGATTTTCTTTATCATCCGAAAACGCCGGACGGAATCGAAAGCCGCAAGGCGTATATCGTCGGCGGAGGAATTGCAGGACTTGCGGCTGCGGCGTTTTTGGTTGACGACGCGAAAATGCCGGGTAAAAACATTACGATTTACGAAAAGCGCAAGGACGTGGGCGGTTGCTGCGGCGTAATCTCAAACGAGGGCGAATACGTTTGCCCGGGCGAGAGAGAACTCGAAGCATATATGGAATGTCTGTGGTATTTATGCAGTAAAATACCCTCTTTCGACGACCCCACTCGGACAGTTTTGGACGAAACGGTTGACGTAAACAGAGAATTACCCATTCACTCGGAGTGCCGCGCTATTCAAAATCGAGGTCATATTTGGGAAGGCATACACGACTACCGTATGGACGAAAAAACGACGAAAAAGTTGCAAAAATTTATTACCGAACCCGAAAGCGACCTTGAAAACATAACTATCGAAGACTATTTCGGCAAAAACAGCCCGTTCTTCGATTTCGCTATGTGGTGGTGTTTCCATCCGATGCTCGCGTTCAAACATTATCACAGCGCGCTCGAGGCAAAACGCTATCTCACCCGTTTCGGTCTGGGCTGGCGTATCGACTATCTCGAAGGTATTTTGCACACCAAACGCAACGAATACGATTCGATTATAAAACCGCTTACCTTGTGGCTTAAAGAAAAAGGCGTCAATATAAAAGGCGGCTGTGCCGTTTACGACGTCGAACTTACAAAAGACTGCAACACCGCAACGGCAATTAAAATGCGCGTTGAAGGCAAAGAAGAAACTATTGCCGTCGAACCGAAAGATTACGTTTTCGTAACAAACGGTTCGCTCATGACCAACTCCACTTTCGGGGACAACGAACATGTTGCCGAAACCAACAGAAGAACGGACAATTTAGGTCTTTTCACTATCTGGCAGAACCTTGCGAAACGCCACGAAAAATTCGGTCACCCCGAAAAGTTCTTGGGACAAATAGACAAAACCAAATGGATGAGTTATTTCGTTACGATAAAAGACTATCCCGAATTTTTTAAGCGGCTTGAAAAAAACACGGGCAGTAAACCCGGCACGGGCGGTTGCATTACCGTGAAAGATTCGGGTTGGGAAATGAGCCTTGTTTTATACGATAGAGACTATTTCCCTAAACAGCGCGAAAACAACGAGGACGTTTTGTGGGGCGACGGTTTATTCGGCGAAAGGCTCGGCAATTACATTAAAAAACCTATGGCGGAATGCACGGGCAACGAAATTCTGCTTGAAATACTTTATCATTTCAATATGCTCGACATTAAGGACGAAGTTCTTTCTCACGCCCGCATTTCCACTTGTATGATGCCGTATATCACGTCGCAATTTATGCCGAGAACGTGCAAAGACCGTCCGAAAGTAGTTCCCGACGGCTGCACTAATCTTGCGTTTATAGGTCAGTTTGTCGAAGTCCCCGGCGACGTAGTATTCACTATTGAAACGTCGGTAAGGACACCGCTCGAAGCGGTTTACGCTTTAACGGGGCTTGACAAGGAAATTATCGAGGTCTATCCCGCTCAATACGATATGCGTTATTTCAAACAACAGATTATGAAATTTAACGCTATAAAGGGAGATTTCACCGAAAAGGATTTGCCGAAAATAAATCCGCTTAAACTCAAAGAAATACAGAAAGAACTTCTGTATAAAGTAAACAATATTCCGCCGTATTACGTTATGTACCCCGGCAGAGATAAATCGATCGCGACCAAGGAAAGCGTTTTAAACCCCGCTTATCCGAAAGACAAAAACTAAAAAAATAAATTAAAAGAGGTAAAATTATATGAGAAACTATGACAGAGTTCACCCTCGTAAACCCGAGGGAATCGAAAACAAACATGCTTACATTATCGGCGGCGGCATTGCGGGTCTTTCCGCGGCGGCGTTTTTAGTCCGCGATGCGCAAATGCCCGGTAAAAACATTACAATATTCGACCAACTGCCCGTATTCGGCGGTTCTATGGACGCTTGCGGCAACCCCGAAACGGGTTATATTTCACGCGGTGAAAGAGAACTCGAGCCGTATATGGAATGTCTGTGGGATTTGTTCGGCAGTATTCCTTCTATTTACGAAGAAGGTCGCACAGTCTTGGACGAAACCCGAGAATGTAACAAAAATTTTGAAATCGACAGCAAGCACAGACTTTGGGAAAAGAACTTCGTTCCGCACGACGAAACGACTTTCGGCATCACCGATAAAGTCAAAGACCAAATGATTAAAATGATGACCACGCCCGAAGAACAACTCGAAAATATCACTATCGAACAGTGGTTCAGCCCCGAATATTTCAAGAGCCAACTTTGGTATTATTGGTGTGCAATGCTCGCCTTTCAACCCTACCACTCGCTTATCGAAATGCGCCGCTATACGACGAGATTTATGCACCAACTTCACTTAATAAGAAGTTTGCGCGGAATACTCCGCACCAAATACGACCAATATCACAGCCTTATTATGCCGCTACAAAAATATCTTTTAGACGCGGGCGTAAATTTCGTAGCCGACACGACCGTAACCGATATGAACTTCAAGTTTGACGGCAATAAAAAGACCGTAACCGCGCTTGAAATTAAGAAAAAAGGCGAAATTACCGAAATATTACTTTCCGACAACGATTTCGTGTATTTCACGAACGGCAGTATGACGCAAAACTCCACCCGCGGCAGCATGACTGAAGCACCGAAGATGAATTTAGACACGCAAAATCGCGGTTGCTTTACTTTGTGGGAAAAAATCGCAAAAAAGGCGGACGGTTTCGGTCGTCCCGAAAAATTCGTTTATTCGCCCGAAAAGAGCAATTTCGTAAGCGTTACGCTCACGGTAAAAGACTATCCGCAGTTTTTTGAATATCTCGAAAAGAAAACGGGCAATCCGACGGGCAAAGGCGGCGCGACGACCTTCGTTTCTTCGCCGTGGTTTATCACTTACGGCGCGGCTTTGCAACCGCTTGAACCGAATCAGCCCGAAAACGTGCAAGTTTTGTGGTTTTACGGCTTACACTCCAACGAAAAGGGCGCGTACGTAAAAAAGCCCATGAACGAATGTACGGGCGAAGAAACTTTAAAAGAATTTTTGTATTGGTGCGGTTTAGAGGATAAATTCGACGAAATCAAGGCTCATTCAATCGCTATTCCTACGGTTATGCCGTATATCACTTCGCAGTTTATGCCGAGAACTATGACCGACAGACCGCAAGATATTCCCGAAGGCTCAACAAACCTTGCGTTTATCGGTCAGTTTGTAGAACTCCCCGGCGACGTGGTGTTCACCGTCGAAACTTCGGTAAGAACGGCTATGATGGCGGTTTATAAGACGATGCACCTCGACAGACCTATCACTCCGCTTTTCGAGGGCAAATACGATATTCGTATGGTTGCGATTGCACTTAAAACTTTGCTCGGCAAAGACAAACTCGAAGTTTCCGACTTACCGAAGATAAACCCGCTTAAAATCAATCACGAACTTCAAAAACTCGTAGACGCGTTCAATTCCATTCCGCCCGTACCCGAATATTATGCGGAACGCGAAGAAAATAAATAATAAAAAATACTCCTTGATAAACAAATAAATGCCAATTTAAAAGAGCGGTCGAATTTGGATTTTACCCCCATTTTCTCGACTGCTCTTTTTATTGTTTATTAATGATTTTATTGTTTTTTAATTGCGTTTTATTGATAAACTAAATTGCATTTTTGTTGTTTATTCACAAACTTTATTATGCTTAAATTTTACAACGCAGTGCCGCGCGTCGAAACAAAAAATTTTGACATATCGACTTTTTCCAACGTAAGCAGCCACACTTTTTTGTCTATTCCGGCGGCATAACCCGTCAAACTTCCGTTTGTGCCGACAACTCTATGGCACGGAATAACAATACCTATCGAATTATGCCCCACTGCACCGCCGACAGCCTGCGCCGAAACTCTTTTGCCCGTTTCTTTTTCGATTTGTTTTGCAATTTGTCCGTAAGTAAGCGTTTTTCCGTACGGAATTGTGAGCATTATTTCCCAAACGCGCTTGCGAAACGGCGATATGCCGTCCATATTGAGCGGTGGCGTAAAATCGGGCTCTTTTCCCGAAAAATAAACGTCTAACCACTTTTTCGTCTGCGCAAAAAGCGGCAATTCTTCTTCTTTATAATCTTTCGGTAGGTTGTCGGCATAAAATTTTTGCCCGCCAAACCAAACTCCCGTAAGTTGCTGACCGTTGCTCGCAAGCGTTATTTCCCCCAACGGCGAAAAATATTTATCAACGTAAATCATTACCTAACCTCAAAATTTTAATATTGCCCATAAGCGGCTGAATTTTATTTAAAATTTAGTTTTTATATCGCTATACACTACCGGCGAAGCCATACCTTGCTTTCTATATTTCTCAGGTATTATTTTATTTATCCATAAATTTCTTATGTCGTCCGACGCAACTTCTCCAATAAACTCAAATCTCCCGTCAACCTTATTATCGACACTCCATAATTCTGCTTCTTTCCAACATTTTACTTTATAAACTTCTTTTACTTGTTTGTCTATCACAGATAAAACATATGGATAATTATTTATTTTCTCAAATGTTACTCTCCAAGAATGCCTCGTCGCGTCATATAAACTACCATTACATTTACTTACTCTTTCATATGAAGTTTTTATTATTATAAATTTAGGCTCTTCCGGAAAGTAGTAAGGGAAGTATGAAGAAGAAGTAGTAGTAGAATCTTCTGGCTTACTTATTTTCCCTTTTATTTCAATATGCATATCATTCAATGCTTTGACTATTTCTTCTGTCGAATATTTCTTACAAAAATAATTTTTAATAAGGTCTTCTACTAAATTAACCGTTAATTCATTCTTTATCTTTTCGATATTTTGTTTTGAGTCATTGCGTTCTTTGATAAATTTAAAAATTTCTTCCTTACTAAAAGTTTCTTTTTGCAATAACTCTATTAATCTTATTCCGTCCTCGTTGTTTTCCTTAAAATCAATAACATATTTTTGAATTTTATTCGCTACAATATCATACGAATATAAGTGTATTTCTTCACATACAACCATACCTACAGACAAATTAAACAACTTTAAATAACTTGTAAGTTGATTTTCCATATCATCAGAAAATCTTAAATTGTATTGTTTCAATTCTATATCAAATACTTCTTTATTATCCTTTTTTAAAATAATATCAGGAATTACTTTTTCTTTTGATCCAATGGTCATTTGCATGTGAGACTCAAATTCTTTAAACAGTTTACTATAACCAAATAATTCCGAACAATATGTTTCCCAAAGACTTTGTATAAATTCTTCTCTTTGAAAATTATAAGAATTGTGTTGTTTTACTATATAATTCCATTTTTCTTTTGTATCCATTTTCAAATTTTCCCTTAATTTTAAAATTTACTTTTCTATTATATCACATATAAACAACCTTTTCAATACTAAAAACGTAATATTTGTGATGATTTAAAAGTAAAACATAACACTCACAACTCGTCAATTTATATAACATTTAATTTCAGCAAAATAATTTCAAAAACACACAAACAAAAGGAATTACCAAAACACAAAAAACAAACCACCAAACAAAAACAAGCCATCACCCCACAAAAAAGGCTAATGATTTATACAACATTAAATTTCAATAAAAAAATTTTCAACAACACAAAGAAAAAAAGAGACTGCCAAAAGACAATCTCTTTTAATGAAATGCGGCAACTCCATCGTCTTCCAACCCGTGTCCGGGTAAGTACCGTCAGCGCAATCGGGCTTAACTTCTGTGTTC
>CAKQKQ010000019.1 GCA_934249265.1 uncultured Clostridia bacterium
CACCAACAATCCCGGTCTCGCGCTTACAAAGGCGTTAGAACTCGGCGAAGTCGATAAAATCAAAATCGAAAACATGCTCGAGGAAAACCGCGAACTCATCAGAAAGTACGAGGCGGAGAAAAAACCGATGGGCATGCTTGCGATCAGTCAAGGCGAAGGTTTAAGCGCGATTTTCAAAGATTTGCTTGTAGACAGCGTTGTCGAGGGCGGTCAAACCATGAATCCGAGTGCTTCCGACATTGCCGACGCGGTTTGCAAGATAAATGCGGACAATATTTTCGTTTTCCCCAACAATACCAACATAATTTTGGCGGCAGAACAAGCAAAATCGCTTGTCGAGGGTAAAAAAATACACGTAATACCCACCAAAAACGTGCCGCAAGGTTTCTCGTCTGCGCTTGCGTTTAATCCCGAAGCGACCGTCGACGAAAACTTAATGAATATGCTCCATGCGATCGACAACGTAACGACTGCGTCGGTCACGTATTCTATCAAGACCACCAAAATGGACAGAATGAGCCTTAAAGAGGGCGATATTTTGGGCCTTGACAACAAAAAAATACTTGCAAAAGGCTCTTCCGTGCCCGAAGTAACCAAAAAACTCGTTTCCAAACTCGTAAACACGACTCACAGCATCATAAATCTTTATTACGGAAACGGTATTACGGAAGAAGAGGCAACCGCTTTAGCCGACGAAATAGCCGAGGCTTATCCCGACTGCGACGTACAAGCGATTTACGGCGGTCAACCGATTTATTACTATATCATCTCGGTTGAATAATACTCACTTTTTAATTATGACGACTCAAGAGGAAAACAAAAACGGTTTTCCTCTTTTTTACTACTTATTATTTGATAGCGGAGGTAAAAATGGACTTAAAATATATAAAAGGAATAAGCGATAAAAGGGCGCAAGACCTTAAAAAGTCGGGCATTTTTACCGCGGAAGATCTTGCAAATTATTTCCCCAGAAATTACCTCGATATGACGCATATCAAGCCGCTTGACGAATGTTATCACAACGACATGGTGCTTACACCCGCATACGTAATTTCCGTTCCGCATACCTTCGTCTCGTCTAGAAAAACGAGATATATTAAAGTTTTGTGTAGGCAAAATGACTTGGTTTTTACGGTATTATGGTTTAATCAGCCTTACGTTTTGAATAAACTTAAAGAGGGCAACGAATATCTGTTTTACGGCAGAGTGCGCAACTCGGTATCGGCGGTGTCGCTTGTAAATCCGTCGTTTGAAGAGATAAACAGCGTAAAAAGATTAAAGGGCATTGTTCCCGTTTATTCGGTAAAATCGACTCTTTCGCAGTCGGTAATGCGAAACGCCGTGCTTTCCGCCGCCGAGAAACTTCCGCTTTTGTCTTTTATTCCCGATAAAATCGCCTTATCTCACTCGCTCACAAGCCTTAAAGAGGCTTATTTAGAAGTGCATAATCCTCACGATTTCGATAGTTTGCGAAAAGCGTCCGACAGAATAGCGATAGAAGAATATTTCTTGCTTATTTCGGCTTTTAAAATAATAAAAGGCGACAGCAAACAACCGCGCATAAACGCTTACAAGACTTCCGCGCGCGACACCGTGGCGTTTACTCAAAGATTTCCTTTCGAGTTTACCCAAGGTCAAAAAGACGCCGTAAACGACATTTTCGCCGACATGACGAGCGGAATGGTAATGAATAGACTTTTGCAAGGCGACGTAGGTAGCGGAAAAACCGCAGTCGCGCTCACTGCGATGTATGTTTGCGTGTCGTCGGGCTATCAAAGCGTGTTTCTCGCGCCCACCGAGGTGCTTGCAAGGCAAAATTACGAATTAGTTAAAAGGTACTTCCCCGAGTACGGAATAGTGTTTTTAAGCGGCAGTATGACCGCCAAAGAAAAAAAAGAGGCTAAAGACAAAATAAAAAGCGGCGAGGCGTCGATAGTCGTCGGCACGCACGCCATACTCGAGTCAAACGTAGAATTTCGCTGTTTAAATTTATGCGTTTGCGACGAACAACACCGTTTCGGCGTGTCTCAACGCAGCGCGCTTTTGTCAAAAGGCGGCATGCCCGACCTTTTGGTTATGTCCGCAACGCCCATTCCCAGAACGTTATCCCTTATTTTTTACGGAGATTTGGACATTTCCGTGATAAAAGACAAACCAAAAAACAGAAAACCCATAAAGACTAATTTAGTGCCGCAAAGAAAGTACGAAGACATGCTCGGTTTTATAAAAAACGCCATAAAACAAGGCAGACAAGCGTATTTCGTTTGTCCCAAAATCGACGGCGACGAAGAGGGTACGATTATGAGCGTAACCGAACTTTTCGAGCAGTTGCAAAACACGATGATAGGTTGCAATATCGCTTTATTGCACGGCAAAATGAAAGATAAAGACAAAAACGACGTAATGCTTAGGTTTAAAAACGGCGAAATCGACGCGATAGTCAGCACGACGGTAATAGAAGTCGGCGTGGACGTGCCAAACGCTACCGTAATGGTGATTTACAATGCGGAAAGGTTTGGTCTTTCCCAACTTCACCAACTTCGCGGAAGAGTGGGCAGGTCCGACCTTGACAGTTATTGTTTCTTGCTTTCGGGTAACGAGACCGACACTTCAAAAGAAAGGCTAAATGTAATGTGCAAAAGCAACGACGGTTTCGAGATCGCCGAGTACGATTACGAACTCCGCGGCGGCGGCGATTTCATGGGTACGCGCCAAAGCGGAAAATTTATCACTTCTTTGGGTGCGTTGAGGTACGGTACTAACGCCGTTTTCGAGGCGAAACGCATTTCCGACGAGGTTTTTGCGTCGAATTTCGACCTCACCGAAATACGCAAAAAAGCAATGGAAAAGTACGAGCAATTAAAGGACGTTTCTTTAAACTAATAGGGCAAAAATTTGAAAATTTACCGATAATATATAAAGTCGGCGTTGCTAATAATGAGCAAAAAATCGGCGATTTACCGATAAAAATACGCAAAAATCTATATAAAAATCAATATAAAAAGCAAAGGCAAGCGGTTTTCCGTTTGCCTTTTAAATTTATTGCTTGATTTTTGGTTTAAAGCGTTTATTTACGGTATAAAATTTAATTTACGGTTTAAATCGTTTAAAATTTTTGCACCGCACGTATTCGGCGTAATCGTCCATGTCGTAAAGTCCGCTCGGCATATGCGTGATAAATTTTGAAATATTCAGCGCAGAACGGGCAAAAAGGTCGCGATTTAGCGCGGTGTGTTTTACCGAAATAATCTCGTCGCCGCTCATAAAAAGTACCTCGTGTTCGCCGAAAATTCCGCCGCCGCGCACCGAGTGGACGGGTATGCCGTTTATTTTTTCACCCAAACAGCCCGATTTGTCGTTTAGGTCGGTTGGGGTGTCGTCGGCGTTGTTTTTTAAACTAAAATGCGGAGAAATTTCGTTTGCTATTTTTATCGCAGTGCCCGACGGCGCGTCTTTCTTTTTGCCGTGGTGCTTTTCAATTATCTCAACGTTAAAATCAAAGAAGTTATCGCATATTTTTTTACATGCGTTTATTAAAGAATATATCCCTAAAGACAAATTTTGCGAGTAAAAAATCGGTATTTTTTGACTGTAAAAATTAATGGTTTCAAAATCGTTTTCGCTATATCCCGTGGTCGCAAGTATAGCCGCCGATTTGTGTTTTTCGGCAAACAAAAGCACGTTTTCAAGCGCAGACGGAGAAGAAAAATCGATTATCACGTCAACCGCAAATTTATCTTTATCACGTGGTAAATTTGCTTTTTCAAAACTGTCGAAAACGGGCAAGTTTTTATTGCTGTCGTTTAAATCGTCGATATTTTTATCGCCGCCGCAAACACCACCAGAAAGCCCGCCGCAAATGCCGCCAGAAATGCCGCCCGAAAGGGTGTTTTCGCCGCTTTTTTTATCCACGCCGAATATTATTTTAAATTCCTTGTCGTTTTGGGCGAGGTTAAAAACGGCTTTTCCCATTTTGCCGAAAATTCCGCAAATCGCAAGATTAATCATAAATTCTCCTTTAATTTTTCAAGTTTTGCCGAGTAAATTACGGCAAATCGCTTTCTTTTAAAATTCCGTGGTTTTTCAGCACTTTTTCAATATGCCTTTTTACCGTTTCGTCGGGAGAAGAAAGGGGCGGTCGGCAGTTTCCCGCGTCAAGACCCATCAAATTTGCGGCGTATTTCAGCGGAATGGGGTTTACGTTTTCAAACAAAACCTCGTTTAAATCGATTATGCTTTCCGAAAGGTCGAGACAATTTTTAATTTTTCCCTCTTTAAAAAGGGTGTAAATGCGTTTTACCGTCTTTGGCACAAGGTTAGACGTGACCGAAATGCACCCGCGCGCACCCTTTAAATAAAGTCTTGCGTTTAAAGCGTCGTCGCCCGAATAAACCGCCGTTTTGTCTTTCATCATGTCGGCGATTAAACAAGAATTTTCCAAGTTGCCGTAAGAAAGTTTAATTCCGCATAGGTTTGGTATGAGCGAAAGGGCAGAAAAAGCGGACAAACTCACTTTTACCCCCGTGCGACTCGGCACGTCGTATAAAATCACGTTGTTTTGCGTGCTGTCGCAAATTTTTTCAAAGTGATAAACAAGCCCTCGTTGCGTGCATTTGTTTACGTAAGGAGTAATCACCAAAAAGTTTTTCGCGCCCAAATTTTCCGCGCGTTTTAAGTTTTTAATCGTTTGAGCGGTGCAGTTGTTTCCCACGCCCACAATAACGGGCAAAACTCCGTTTACCGTCTGCAAAGTTACGTCTAAAATTTTGTCTTTTTCATAAGAAGACAAAGTGTACGGCTCGCCCGTAGTCCCAAGCACGACAAGCGCGTCAATCCCGTTATCGATTTGCCTTAAAATATTTTTTTTGAGCGAAGAGTAGTTTATTCGGTTGTTTTTTATGGGCGTAAACAGCGCGGTAGCCACTCCCTCGAAAATAATTTTATTCATTTCTTTTCCTTGATTTTGAATTTAAAAATTTTGTGCGCTTGAATTTAAAAGATTATGCGACTACAAATAAAAATCGCGCACTATGTTGTTCGCTGAATAATTTATTTTTCACGCCGAAGAAATTAAAATGTCGCGCAATTGCAAAAAAAGTTTCACACAGTATTTTTCGGCGAATAATTAAAAAATATCACATTATATTTTTCGCACCGAGCAATTTTGCGGTTATCTCGTAACGACTACCGACGGTGTTTTTAAAAACTTAAGTATTTTCAACTGTTTTTCATTAAAAATTTAAGTATTTCCACGGCGTTTGTAGCCGCTCCTCGGCGCAAATTATTTGCGACGATCCACATATTAATTGCGTTTTCCCGCGAAAAATCTCTTCTTATTCTACCGATAAAAATATCGTCCGAATTTACGCCGTCCATTGCGGTGGGGTAAAAGGGCGTTTTCAGCACGTTTACATTGGGTTTTACCGCCAAATCGCAAATAAGTTCGTCCAAATCAAACGGCAATTCCGTTTCGACGTTTACGCTTATGCTGTGGCAGTAATACACGGGCACTCTCACGGCGGTGGCGGTAATTTTTATGCTTTCGTCGTGGAGTATTTTTCTCGTCTCGAATACGAGTTTGTTTTCTTCCTCGGTGTAGCCGTCTTTATCGAAATCGCCTATTTGCGGCAGAGCGTTTGAATAAATGCAGTATTGAAATTTTCCGTATTTATAATTTATTCCTTCGTCAAGCGCATCTATCCCTTTTTTGCCCGCACCCGACACCGATTGCAGAGTGGTAAAAACCAAGCGTTTTATCTTGTATTTGTCGTGCAAGGGTTTAAGCGCGTTTACCGCTTGAATGGTAGAGCAGTTTGGGTTTGCGATTATTCCGTTAGAATTTAGGCAGTCATTATCGTTTATCCCCGCGCACACCAAAGGCACGTCGTTTCTTCTTCTGAAAAACGACGAATTGTCGATTACCGTTGCGCCTTGTTTTACAAAAAGTCCCGCAAATTTTTCGCTCACGGCAGAACCCGCGGCGAATATCGCGTAATCGAAACGCCGACTTTTTACTTCTTCTTCGGTCAGTTTTTGAAATGTATGCGTTTTACCCAAAAACTCTACTTTAAGCCCCGCGCTTTTTTGCGAAGAAAACAAGACGTAATCGCCGCAGATTAAATTTTCTTCGAGTACCTTTAAAACCGTTCTCCCCACAAGACCGCTTGCTCCCACAACGGCAATTTTTTTCGACATAAAACGCCTCCGATACAGTATATTCTTTAAAAACGCAAAATAACACATAAAAACCGCCCGCTTACAAACGACGAATAGTAAATTCGATTTGTTTTGTGCGAAATTATCGCCGTCAAAGCCGCTTTACCGCGTTTTTAAATGAAAATCTCGTTAAATATTATAAATTTTTATTATTTTATAAATATTTTATTGAAAAGGTTGAAAATTTGTGTTAAAATAAACCGAAAGCGCATATTTCGGCATCAACCGAGGCGGGTATTAATTATTAAACGGGTATTAATCATTGAGCATGCTTAATCATTCAAGCGGAAATTCTCAATTTTAAAAACCGCTTTTATTCGCCGCGCTTAAATTTTTTAAATTTCTTAAAGTGTTTAAAATATTTAAAACACTAAAAAATCGATTAAATTACGTTTTTACGTATTCGGAGTAAAAAATGGCAAAGAAAAAAGGTTTTATCGCAAGATACATCGAAGGACCGGACATAACCGAAGAGCAAGCAAGGGCGATGCTCCCCGGCAACAGATGGGAACTCGGTTGGGATATTTTTAAAACAAACTTTACAAAACTCGTACTTTTAAACTTGCTTGTGCTTTTGTTTTGCGTAGTGTCGGCGTTCGTTATAATTTCGATACCGGCATACGTGCAAGTCAACGCGGGGCTTTACCCGTTTTCGCAAAACATAGCGGTGGGTTATCCGTCGTTCACGCAAAACGTCGGCTTGGCTGAAAAAATCAATTTGCAGTCGGGCGTAATCGCGTTTGCGCTCGTTCCGCTTTCGCTTTTGGTGGCGATCGGCTTGTCGGGCGGCATGTACGTCATGAGAAACCTCGTTTGGTCTGAAGGCGTGTTTGTAAAAGGCGACTTCTGGACGGGCGTAAAGAAAAATTACAAGCAATTTGCGGGCGCGGGTTTGATTTACTCGTTTTTTATGTGCGCTTGCTATATGTCGTTGAATTTTGCCAACGCATATATTGCCGCCAACGAAGTAAGTTGGTTTATGTCAATATCAAAAGTAGTCACCATTATTTCAATGGTTTTCGGCACGATAATGTTTATGTATCAAATGTCGTTTGCGGTGACTTACAAAATGAAGTTTTTTAGACTGATTAAAAACTCGTTTTTCATGGCGATCGCGCTTTTGCCGCAAAACTTGTTTTTCTTGGCGTTTGCGCTTTTGCCGATACTTTTGCTTTTGATAAATTCGCAAATAATATCCGGTCTTGTGCTCGGCATAATCATCATGTTCGGCGCGTCTTATATTCTTTTGGTTTGGTCAAACTATTCTCAATGGGTATTCGACAAGTTCGTCAACGACAAAGTTCCCGGGGCAAGGAAGAATAGGGGTATTTACAAAAAGGAAAACAAAGAGGGCTATTCTTACAAAAAGTCAAAACTTAAAAGTAAACACGTCAAACCCATCACCGACGAAGAAGTCACCATTGTCGAACTTCCGGAGACCTTCTCGAGAGCCGACCTTGTGAGACTCGAAGAAAGTAAAGAGGCGATGAGACAAGACAGCGACGATTACAGAAAATACGGTCAGTCGCGCCCCAAAACCGATAAAACCGAAGATAAAGGCGAAAAGAGCGAAACGAGCGTTAAAGAAGATAAAAACAACGACGAAACAACAGAACTTAACGACGAAAACAAAGGTAAAAACAATGGATAAACCGTACGGCGCATTGGCTGAATTTTACGAATATTTTATTGCGGACTGCGACTATGAAAAATGGTCGCAGTACCTTTTACTTGAAGTAAAAAACTATTTAAGCGGCGGCAGTTGTCTCGATATTGCGTGCGGCAGCGGATATTTTACACGCGCCTTAAAAAGGGCGGGCTACGACGTGACGGGCGTCGATATTTCACCCGAAATGCTTGAAGAAGCGGGCGAAAAAACGCTAAAAGAGGGCTTGCGCATAGATTACGTTTTGCAAGATATAATCAATTTAAAAAGCATAAATAAAGTAAATTTCGTCACTTGCATAAACGACGGTTTCAATTATATTCCGCCCGAAAAATTGGGCAAAGCGTTTAAAAACGTAGCCGCTTGTTTAAAAAAAGGCGGTTTGTTTTTCTTCGATATTTCGTCGGCGTACAAACTTGAAAATATCCTCGGCAACAATATGTTCGGCGAGGACGGCGAAGAGGCGAGTTATATGTGGTTCAACGAGTTTTTGTGTGGCAAAATCACGATGGATTTAGTCGTGTTTAAACGCGAAAACAACGGCTTGTATTCAAAGAGAGAAGAAACCCACGTTCAATACGCCCACACGCAGCAATTTATCGAGCAAAAACTTAAAGAAAACGACTTTAAAATTTTAAAAGTTTGCGCTCATTTGGGTCAACCGCTAAAAACCGACAGCGAAAGGATAGAATTTATCGCGGTAAAAGAATAAGCGGTTTTTATCGTTTATGCTCGGCATTTATAAAGCAATAAATCACGGTTTTCGCCACAATTTAAACGTATTTAAAACGTATTATAAACGCGTTTAAAACGCACTTCGGCGTGCGATATGTACGGCAGACGGCGTGCAATATATGCTCGGCAAAGGAAAAATATAAAAATTATGGGTAAAGTATTTAAAGGATTGATATTCGACAATCAAGTGTCGCTCACTATTATAGACAGCACCGACATAGTAAACAAAGCGATAGGTTTTCACAAACTTACGCCGCTTACGGCGGCTGCGCTCGGCAGGTCGCTTACGGCGTGCGTTTTTATGTGTTCGACGATGAAAGACGCCGACGACAGACTTTCGGTGACGATAGACGGCGGCGGAGTCGGCGGCAAAATTGTAGTTTGCGGCGATTCTTCGCTTAAAGTAAGGGGCAGTATAGAAAACCCGTCGGCGGTGTTGCCGCCAAATAGTAAAGGCAAACTCGACGTTGCGGGTTGCGTGGGCAGTCAAGGCAAAATCACGGTTGTGCGCGCAAACGGAAACCACACGCCGTACGTAGGCAGTTGCAACATAGTCAGCGGCGAACTTGCAGAAGATTTTGCGGCTTATTACGCTTACAGCGAACAGCAACCCACGGCAATGGCTCTCGGCGTAAGAGTGAATAAAGAAGGGCTGTGTCTCGGCGCGGGCGGCGTTATTTTTCAACCGCTTCCCGACACGCAAGAGGAAAACATCGTAAAAATAGAGAAAATTTTGCCCGACTTAAACGACGTAAGTTATCTTATCGAGACTTTGGGGGCAAAGGGGATAAAAGACAAATATTTCGCCGAATACGATTTGGAAGAGAGTTTTGCCGAATACAAGTGCATTTGTTCGGACGAATATATCGACAAAATCGTTTTATCGTTGGGAAAGGCGGAATGTGAAGACATTTTGAAAAAAGAAGGCAAAATAGAGGTGTGTTGTCATTTTTGCGACAAAAAATACACATACTCAAAAGAAGATATCGACAAACTTTTCGGCTAAAAATTAAAAGATAAATTAAAATTTAAGGGGTTAAAAAAGTATAAGTCGAAAAAATTTTTGACAAAGGAAAAATATGGGAGAAATCATACGATTAAACGTTACCGAGAAAAATAAAATCGACGTTGCGTTCGGCAAGATAGAAAACGGAGACGTAATAGGGGGCGTTTCCATGCTTTTAAATGCCGCAAACGACGGCGCGTCGGACGAAGTGTATTATCATCTCGGCGTGATTTACAACGAAATAGGGCTGTACGATTACAGTTTAAACAATTTTTACAGATATCTCGGCACGGCGGGAAAGCACGGCAAATGCAGAGCGTACAACGGCATTGCAAGTTGTTTCGTGCGCCTCGGCAACAACGAATTGGCGAGTTATTATTACGACAGACAACTCGATATTTCAAAAACTATAGAGTGCGATTTTGAAGACGATATGTACGACTTTTTCGATTTCATGGTCGATAAAACTCGCGACAAAAACAATTTCAGAATAATCGACGACGAAGAGGAATATTCAAACGCTTTGTCTTGCGGTAAAAAACTCATGGCTGACGAAGATTATGACGGCGCGCTTAAAATGCTCGACAGAGTGCCTATGTCCTCTAAAAGTTATACCGAAGCGGCGACTAACTGCGCGATTTGTTATTTCATGCAAGACAAAATCGACGGGGCAATTTATATACTTCAAGACTTAATAGCGGGCGGCAAGGCTGATTTTTCCGCTTATGAAAATATCGTCAACATGCTTTACGCAAGCGACCGAACGGACGAAGCAGAAGCCTACGCAAGGGAAATGTGCAAGATAAAAACCGACGATTTAAACGACGAAGTAAGGGCTGTGGTCGCGCTGTGCAACTTATCGATGGATAAAGAAATCGAAAAAAAGACGGCTGAAATTTTAAAAGATAATCCTTATTTCGTGTCCGTCTATACCGTTAGGGGCATCGCGCTTTATAATCTCGGCAAATATAAAGAAAGTTACGACATTTTAAGAAAAAATTATTTGCTCACGAGAAACGAAATCGCTTTTCATTATTTGCTTAAAGTGCAAGCGGTAATGGACGGCAAAGCCGAATATACGCCGTTTAAGTATGCGAGAGATTTTAAAAACGAAGCGTTCGTGCAAAAGGTGGTGCGCATTGAAAGTTGGAGCAAAATGCCGCTTTCTGCGCTTAAAAAGGAAAGCAAAGACGAGTTGTTTTCCACTTGCGAGTGGTGTATCGACGTTCAGTCGCCCACGCTGGTTACTTCTATTTGCACCGTAATCGCTCGGTTAAACTCTAAAAAGACCAACGAGTTTTTGGCGAACTTGCTTTGCAGAGTAGATATCGCCGAAAACGCAAAAACGTTTATAATTTACTTGCTCGTAAAAAACGGCTACGACAAAACGAAAGGCGTAGTTTTTGCCGATTTATATATGCCGCTTAAATTTTACAAAGCCGAGTTTGACGGCGACGACGGCAGATTTTTAGAGGCGTACGCCTATGCTTTCAGCAAAATCGCACCTCTCGTCGGGGATAAATCAAAAAAATTAAGAGAGTGCGCTTACGAGTATTTCAACCGTTTTCACGGCGACGGCATCGAGGACAAAATCGACGGATATCAGTCGCTCGCGGTGGCGATAGTAATTGACGCGGGTCTCAACCCCGTGAAAAACAAAAATTCGCTTTACAAATATTTCGGCGCAAACAAAAGTCAAGTTTTACGCTTGCAAAAACTGTTTATGGGGGTTGACGATGAAAATAATTGACGTTGACAAACTTTTTGAAGACTATTTTACTCAATACGTAAACAAAAACAAGGGCAAATTCACCACGGAAGAGTGGGAAGACCAAGTGCCCGTGCTTTACGAAAAATTTTCAAACACCGCCTTTGACGCGCTCGACGGCAAAACGCCCGAAACTTATTATAAAGAGGTTTCTTCTATCGACCTTATTTCGCTTTTTTTAAGTCATATACAAAAGGGCGTGCCCGTTTCCGACTTTTTATTGAGGGAAATTTCAAAAAGGGGAGATGTAGAAAAAGTCGTTTCGCTTATAGACGAAAACAATTCCGACGAAATAATTTCTTACGCCATTTCATTTTTAAGCGATTTGGGCGGAGACAAGGCAAACGAAACTTATTTAAAAGTGCTTAAAGGCAATTTCGCCGACGAACATAAAGAGCACGCGACCGAACTTTTAAGCGAAGTAGCAGATAACGTAAAGGAAGAAATACTTTCTTTATACGGCACAAACGAGACTCTCGACGATTATCTCGTAGAAATCATTTCTAAAATGAAAATCGACGACAGGGCGACAAAAATACTTATCGACGGGTTTAATTCTCACCCCGAAAAAACCGCGCTTTACAGCGCATATCTCGCAAAATACGGCGACGAAAGGGCAATTCCTTACCTTTTAAACAGAGTGCAGTCAACCGTCGATAAAGCAGACTTAAAAGAGTTGAAATACGCTTTGGACGCTTTGGGTTATGAAGGCGATACGACGAACAAAATCGCCCATTGAAAATTCGATAGAGAAATAAAAACGCCCGTAAAAAAGCGTGTTAAAAACTCGTATTAAAAAACTCTGGCGCAGTAAATTAAAACGCCCATGGGTAATCGGCGCGGCAAATTAAAACGACAAAATAATTTATTAAATCATTAAAAAAATAAAGGCTTCATATCAATATGGTATGAGGCCTTTAAAAATTATATCTTCGTCGTTTTTAATAATCGGCGGAGTAATCGGCGCGGGGTTTATCACCGGCAGAGAATTGTTGTCTTTTATCGGCATAAACAACGCGCTTGGCATAATAAGTTTATGCTTGTTCACGTTTGCATTTGTGCGTATATTGTTTGCGTTTCCCTTAAATTCGCCGATAGAAAAACCATTTAAATATATGGCGGCGTTAAGCAATTTTATCGTGGTTTCCGCAATGCTCGCGTGCGCCGACGGTTTGTTCGTTTCGGCGTTTAACATGCCAGCAAAATTGCCGATAATTTCTATAATTTTGCTTTGCGCTTGCGTATGGATAAGTCTCGACGGAATAAAGCGAATTGAAAAATTCAGCCTTTTTGTCGTGGGCTTCACGGTGGCGGTAATTATAGTTTTAAGTTTAATTTACCGCGGAAAATTCGCCCATAAAAACAAAATTTCGTTTTCGCCGATAATGTATTCGTCGATAAATTTGTTTTTGTCTTCTACCATAATAAAAGAAGTCGGCAAAAGCCTAACTAAGCGCGAAAAAACAGCGGTTTCGCTTACGGTAAGCGCGATTATAGGGGCGTGCGCGTATTGCGTTTTGTCGGTGCTTTCATCGGGTAAAAATGTTGACGGCGACATGCCGATAATCGCCCGTTTTTCCGATAACGTAAGGGTAAAGTCGCTGTGCTCCGTCTGCATAATCTGCGGCATTTTCACCACGCTCACTTCCTCGTTTTACGCAAGCGTAAGCGTGCTAAACGAAAAGGTTTTTTTTTCGTGCAAAACAATTGCCGTAGGGGTGGGCGCGTTTGCCTTGTCGAGGACGGGTTTTTCTTACATAGTCGATTTTTTATATCCTTTAATAGGTGTTTTCGGCTTGATATATATTTTTATCAATGTTTGTTTACAAGTTTTTTCTCGATTAAAGCGATACAAGCGTACATCGCGCCGGCAAGCACGCACAGAATAACCGTGCTCGCCATCACGAGGTCGAGTTTAAACGCTTGCCCGCCGTACACGATTAAATAGCCTATTCCTTCTCTCGAAACGAGATATTCGCCCATAATCGAGCCTATCCACGCCATACCCACGTTTACTTTAAGCGTGCTTATAAGGGTAGGCAGCGACCCGGGCATAACGAGGTTAAAAAGTATTTGTATCTTTTTCGCTCCCATCGCTTCGAGAAGTAAAATTTTACTTTTTTCGGTGAGCAAAAAGCCGTTTAAAAGGTTAATCACGGTGACTATTACGGTGATTAAAACGGTCATAAAAACTATCGATTTTCTTCCGCTGCCGAACCATATGATTATTATCGGACCTAACGCTATTTTGGGCAAACTGTTAAGCACTACTATATACGGCTCTAACACCCGTTTCAACCCGTCCGACCACCACAAGGCGACCGCCACGGCATAGCCCGAAAGGGTTGCTATAAAAAAGCCGAGCAAAGTTTCGTAAAGGGTTGCGCCCACGTGCCTATACAAATCGCCCGAGGCGTGCAGGTCTTTAATGGTAGCGAGTATTCTTGAAGGACTGCTCATTAAAAACCCGTCGATAATTCCGACTCTTTCAAAAATTTCCCACAGTAAAAGAAAAACGATTAAAATCGAAAAGCGCAGCACGGTGATTATCACGTTGCGTTTTTTTATTTTTTTTAAGTATAAAATATGTTCTTGAGAATATTCGTTATGTTTTTTCATGAGTTGAGTTCGCTCCACAGTAATTCAAAATAACGTGAAAAATCGCGTTGTTCTCTACGTTTTAACGGTGGTAGAGCGTTGTCGAAAGTCACGTCGTGTATTGCAAAAACCGAAGTCGGACGTTTTGACAAAACTATTACTTTGTCGGCGACGGAAATCGCTTCCGAAATGTCGTGGGTGACGAGTATCGCGGTTTTTCCCTCTTTTCTTATTATGTCGTAAACGTCGTCGCAAACGCTTAATCTCGTTTGATAATCCAGCGCGGAAAACGGCTCGTCAAGCAGTAAAAGCCCCGGCGAAAACGAAAGAGTACGAATAAGCGCGACTCTCTGTCTCATGCCGCCCGACAACTGATTAGGGTAGTGTTTTTTAAAATCTTTAAGTCCGTATTTGTCGAGTAATTCGTCGATGTATTCAAGATTTTCTTTCGTCTTGATTTTTTTGATTTTTAATGGCAAACAAACGTTGTCGTAAATGGTAAGCCAAGGGAAAAGTTCGTCTTTTTGCAGCATATACCCGATGTTTTCCGATGGTTTTACCACGGGTTTTCCGTTGTAAAAAATGCTGCCGCCCGAGGGTTTAAGTAGTCCCGAAATTAAAGATAAAATCGTTGTTTTTCCGCAACCCGAAGGTCCTATAATAGCGATAAATTGTCCTTTGTTTACCGAAAAAGTCAAATTGTCGATTGCTTTTGTTTCTTGCGTTTCGGTATGATACGATAGAGAAACGTTTTTTAGTGTGAGTATTTCGTCCATATTAGCCTCTCGAGTTTTTTAAAATGGGAATTTTTGAGGGGATTATTCTTTGTGCGAAAGTGCGTAAATTTTATCTGAAACGTCGTTTAAAGTGAGCGCGTCGTGAGACACTCTTTTTTCAAGTTCGCCCGCACGTTCCATGATCGTTTGTAAGTTGTTGAGCGCGGTTTCCGTCATAGACATATTCGTCACCCAAGCGTCTATTTCTTTATACATTTCTATCGACCGTTTAAGCGATTCAACGCTCGTCGCGGGGAATTGTCCTTGTATCGCTTTTGCCACTTCTTCGGCGTCGGCAGTAAGGGTATAATCGATCGCTTTATACATCGCCTTGACGAATTTTTCTATCTTGGCTTCGTTTTTGCCTACATAACTTTGCAGAGCGCAAAAACAAGTGTACGGCACTTCGCCGCTTTCTTTTCCCACGCTTGCAACCACGTATCCGTTGCCGTTTTGTTCACATTCCGAAGCAGTCGGCTCGAACATAGTCACGTAGTCGCCCGTGCCGCCGATAAACGCCGCCGCGGTAAGGTTGAATTGTATGTCGTAGTTTAAAGTGACGTTTTGTTTATCGAAAAGTCCGTTGTTGTTAAGCACGTATTCGAGCGTCATTGCGGGCACGCCGCCTCTTCTTCCCGCGATTATTTCTTTATCTTTAAGGTTTTGCCACGAAAAAGTTTGTTTTTCGTCTATTCTCGACACCAAAAACGAGCCGTCGCGCTTTGTCAATTGAGCAAATACTTTGGGCAAATCTTTTCTGCCGCCCAAATGCACGTAAATCGCCGCTTCAGGTCCGAAAAGACCGACGTCCGCGCTGCCCGATAAAATGGCAGTCATACATTTGTCCGCGCCACCGCCGTTTGAAAGAGAAATATTCAAACCTTCGTCTTTAAAATAACCGTTTTCTATCGCCACGTATAATGGCGCGTAAAAAATAGAGTGGGTTACTTCGGTGAGTCTTATTGTGTTGTCGTCGCGATTTTTATCCTTACAAGCCGAAAAAGGCAAAATAAGCATACAAATCGTCAAAATTATACAAATTATTTTTTTCATTATGATTTTCCTTGCAAAATTCTTGCATAATATATTCTATGTTAAAGCGCATTTATTTGACAATCGGGTAGAATTATAATATAATTAAAAATACAGTGTTATTTATAAACGATTACGATATAAATAATCGCTTGAGT
Source organism: uncultured Clostridia bacterium (assembly GCA_934249265.1). Lineage (GTDB taxonomy): Bacteria > Bacillota > Clostridia > Christensenellales > Borkfalkiaceae > CAKQKQ01. Next base: position 15,956 of record CAKQKQ010000019.1, read on the forward strand.
ATTTAACGATTATATATTTTTAAAACACGGCAACGGGAGGAAAATTCCATGGAAATGTCAACGACGTACAATCCGAGAGAATTTGAGAAAAAACTATATGAAAAATGGGAAAAAAGCGGCTACTTTAAAGCGCAGGTAAACAGAGAGAAAATTCCGTTTACTATCGTCATTCCGCCGCCGAATATCACCGGTCAACTTCATATGGGTCACGCCCTCGACGAGTCTTTGCAAGACTGCATAATCAGATTTAAAAGAATGCAAGGCTACGAGGCTCTTTGGCTTCCCGGCACGGACCACGCGTCTATCGCTACCGAAGTAAAGATTGTAGAGCAACTTCACGCCGAAGGTCTCAAAAAAGAAGACGTCGGCAGAGAAGAGTTTTTAAAAAGAGCGTGGGCTTGGAAAGATAAATACGGCAACAGAATAGTCGAACAACTCAAATCGCTCGGTTCGTCATGCGACTGGTCGAGACTTGCTTTCACAATGGACGAAAGATGCTCTAAGGCGGTTGTGGACGTATTTATAAAACTTTACAAAAAGGGTTTGATTTATCAAGGCAGCAGAATTATCAATTGGTGTCCCACTTGCCGCACGGCTCTTTCCGACGCGGAAGTAGAATATGCCGAAGAACCGTCGTTTTTCTGGCATTTAAGATATCAAATCAAAGGCACTGACGAATACGTGGAACTTGCAACCACGAGACCCGAAACGATGTTCGGCGATACGGCGGTTGCGGTCAACCCCAAGGACAAGAGATATACTCACCTTATCGGCAAAACGCTTATTTTGCCCATAGTCAATAAAGAAATACCCGTCGTTGCCGACGATTACGTAGATATCGATTTCGGTACGGGCGTAGTAAAAATCACTCCCGCTCACGACCCCAACGACTTCGAGGTAGGTCTCAGACACAACCTCCCCGTAGTAAAGGTAATGAACGACGACGGCACTATGAACGAACTTGCGGGCAAATATTGCGGCATGAACAGATACGAGTGCAGAGAGGCTGTCGTTAAAGAATTGGAATCTTTGGGTAATCTCGTGCGTATCGAACCGCACGCTCACAACGTAGGTCATTGTTATCGTTGTCACGACACGGTAGAGCCGATTATCTCGAAGCAATGGTTTGTCAGCATGCAACCCCTTGCAAAACCCGCCGTTGAAGTAGTAAAGAAAAAGAGTATCAAGTTTACTCCCGAAAGGTTTACCAAAATTTACTACAATTGGATGGAAAACGTAAAAGACTGGTGTATTTCCCGTCAGCTTTGGTGGGGTCACAGAATACCCGCATATTATTGTCAAGACTGCGGCGAAGTGGTCGTTGCCGATAAAATGCCCGAAGTATGCCCCAAATGCGGTTGTAAACATTTCAAGCAAGACGAAGACGTGCTCGACACGTGGTTTTCTTCCGCGCTTTGGCCGTTCTCGACGCTGGGTTATCCCGAAATGACCGAAGATTTAAAATATTTCTATCCCACAGACGTACTCGTCACGGGATACGACATTATTTTCTTCTGGGTAGCGAGAATGATTTTCAGCGGTCTCGAATATATGAACAGAATTCCGTTTAAGGACGTGCTTATTCACGGTCTCGTAAGGGACGCTCAAGGCAGAAAAATGAGCAAGTCTTTGGGCAACGGTATCGACCCGCTCGAAATTATCGACGAATACGGCGCGGATACGCTCAGATTTACTTTGCTCAACGGTATTTCCCCCGGTAGCGACACGAGATTTGCAAAAGACAAACTCGACGGAAACAGAAACTTCATCAACAAAATTTGGAACGCTTCGCGTTTCGTACTTATGAATTGCGAAGGGATAGAGCCGCTCGACATTTCCGAGTGCAAACTTTCCATGGCGGACAAGTGGATTATTTCCAAACTCAATTCCGCTATTCGCAGCGTAACCGTCAACATGGAAAAATACGAAACGGGACTTGCGTGCGCAAGTTTGCACGATTTCGTTTGGGACGATTTCTGCGATTGGTATATCGAACTTTGCAAACCCGTATTATACGGCGACGACGCTCAAAAGAAGCAGTACACGGTAAGCGTGCTTATTTACGTGCTTAAAAACATGCTTAAACTTCTTCATCCGTTTATACCTTTTGTTACCGACGAAATTTATATGAATATCCCGGGGGTGGACAAGTCCATTATGATTTCCGACTTCCCGAGATACAATTCTAAATTCACTTACAAAAAGGACCTTGAAAACACCGAAAAAGTCATGGAAATTATCCGCACGGTGAGAAATATCAAGTCCGAAGTGGGCGCGCCCCCGTCAAAGAAAGTAGACCTTTACGCCGTAACCGAAAACAAGCGTCTTTTAAACAACGCCAAGTTGTACATTAAAAAACTTGCGGGCGTTGAAGAAATAACTTATTTCGACAGCAAAAACGACATCGACGTAAAAGTAATTTCGCGCATACTCGACGGAGTGGAATTATACGTGCCGCTTGGCGAACTTGTCGATACCGAAAAGGAAATTGCAAGGCTTAAAGCCGAACTCGAAAAGGTAGACGGCGAAATCGCAAGGGCAAACGGCAAACTCAACAACAAAGGCTTTACCGACAAAGCCCCCAAAGCACTCGTCGACGCCGAAAAGGAAAAAGTAGAAAAATACCAAGCGATGAAACTTACCATAATCGCAAGAATAAAAGAATTTGAAAACTAACGCTAAATTAAGGGAGTCTATAATTAAAGAGTAGACTCTCTTTTTAAAGAGAAAACTTATTTAAAAGGCGAAATTTTTAAAGGTTATTTCAAAATTAGAAAAACTCGTTTTAAAATGCTTAATTTTCTTTTAAAAAAGGCAATAATATAGGCTTTTTTAAAGGTAAATTTTTATTAAAGGCAATTTAAAAAATTCGTTTTTTATATGCAATTTCCTTTTTTAGCGCAAGTGAAAACAGACAAAAAGAGGTAATATGAAAAAGAAAAACACGTTGAAAGTAAGGTTTTTCGGCGGTGTGGGAGAGATAGGTAAAAATATGACCGCTCTCGAATACGGCAAGGACATAATCATTATCGACGACGGACTCACGTTCCCTTCGGACGATATGCCAGGCATCGACCTTGTCATACCCGATACGACTTACCTTATGCAAAATAAAGAAAAAATAAGGGGACTCGTGCTTACTCACGGACACGAGGACCATATCGGCGGCTTGCCTTATCTTTTAAAGGATTTGAATATCCCCGTATACGGCACTAAACTCACGCTCACGCTCGCCGAAAACAAAGTAATAGAGCGAGGAATAAAAGATTATAATTTCAATTGCGTTACGCCCTCGAAAAGCGTGCAACTCGGCTGTTTTAAGGTTGAATTTATCAACGTAAACCACTCGATCGCGGGCGCGTGCGCGCTTTCGATAACCACCCCCGTGGGCGTAGTGTTCCACTCGGGCGACTTCAAAGTCGATCTCACGCCCATAAACGGCGACGTAATCGACATAACGAGGATATCCGAAATAGGCAAAAAAGGCGTGCTTTTGCTCCTTTGCGAATCGACAAACGTCGAAAGAGAGGGCTATTCGATGAGTGAAACCGTCGTAGGTGCTACTTTAGACAGAGTATTTTCCGAAAACGTGAGAAGAAGACTGATAATAGCCACGTTCGCCAGCAACGTACACAGATTACAACAAATACTCAACCTTGCGGCAAAACACAAAAGAAAAGTCGCTTTTTCGGGCAGAAGTATGTTAAACGTGGTTGAAGCCGCATCCAAAATAGGCGAACTCGACGTTCCGCCAAATATCGTTATCGACATAGACAAAATCAAAAACGTTGCCGATAAAGACCTCGTTATCGTTTCGACGGGCAGCCAAGGCGAGCCGATGAGCGCGCTTACGAGAATGGCGTCGGACGATTTCAGTCAAGTAAAAATCGGCGGAAACGACACCGTGGTTATTTCGGCGTCGCCCATCCCCGGTAACGAAAAAAGCATATATACGGTTATAAACAATTTGTATAGAAAAGGCGCGGAAGTGGTGTATAAATCGATCGAAAATATCCACGTTTCCGGTCACGCTTGTCAAGAAGAACTCAAAATTTTACACTCGCTTTTAAATCCGAGGTTTTTCATACCCGTTCACGGCGAATACAGACATCTTAAAAAACACTTGCGCCTTGCAAAAGAAATGGGCATGAAAGAGAGCAATATGCTCATCGCCGAAATAGGCAACACCGTCGAACTCACCGAAAAAACGATGAAATTCGGCGAAAGTTTCCAAGCGGGAGCAAAACTTGTCGACGGGCTTAATATCGACGACAACGAAATCGTGGTGAGAGACAGGCGTCACCTTGCGGAAGAAGGCATTGTGGTGGCGGTTTGTTGCGTTTCGTCATATAGCGGCGAAATTTTGCAAGAACCCACCGTTATAAACATGGGCGCGGGTCTTTCGGACGCGCAAATTAAAGAGGCAAAATCAATAGTTTTGCGTATTCTTTCCGATTTCGACATAAAAGAAGAGGTAGACACCAAGGAAATGCGCGCGCAAATAAGGCGTTCGCTTAAAAATTACATTTACAAAAAAACGCAAAATAATCCCGTTATTTTACCGATAATCACCGAAGTATAAGCGGGATAAACTTACGGAAATAAAAAAATGATTGAAGAAAAAGACAGCGCGCTAAATAGTGAGCGCATTACCGACCGAAGTAGGGGTATTCCCACCATTTTAGACGACGGACTTAAAATTTTACTTGAAAAAGTAAAGGGAAAAAATCCGCAAAATATTCTCGAAATAGGCACGGCGACGGGGCTTTCCGCAATAGAAATGCTTTCTTGTTGCGACGGCAAAATCACCACTATCGAGATAAACGAAAAACGGCATAACGAAGCCGTTGAAAATATAAAAAAATACGGCTTTGAAGATAGGGCGACTTTGCTTTTGGGCGACAGTGCCGAGGTGCTTAAACAAAATCTCGGCACGTTTGATTTCGTGTTTTTAGACGGCTCAAAATCGCACTATCTCGAGTGTCTTTATTTAATAGAACCCATGCTTAAAAAAGGCGCGGTAGTCGTGGGCGACAACGTGCTTTTTAGGGGATTTATCAGGGGCGGAGTAAAATATCCGCACAGACAAAACACCATCGTCAACCATATGCGCGCGTTTTTAGATTACGTCGAAAACGGCGGCAAATACGACACCGTTATTTACGAAGTAGGTGACGGCGTGTCGGTAAGCGTATATAAAGGATAAAAGCCGAAATTCGGCGAAAAACAATAGTAAAAATCGGCGAAAATCAATGCTCGACAAAGGAAAAAATACTATGAACAAAGTGGAATTATTAGCCCCCGCAGGCAATTTTTCAAAACTTAAAACGGCAATATATTACGGCGCGGACGCCGTGTACGTGGGCGGCAAATCGTTTTCTCTTCGCGCGCTTTCGGATAATTTTACCGATGACGAACTTACACAAGCGGTAAAATACGTGCACGAAAGGGGCAAAAAGATATACGTCACTGTAAACATTTTCGCGCGCAACGCCGATTTTGAAAAGGCGAAAAATTATTTCGTGTTTTTGCAAAACATAGGCGTAGACGCCGCCATAGTTTCCGATACGGGGCTTATTTACGTTGCAAGGCAAGTTGCGCCCGACCTTAAAATTCACCTTTCCACGCAAGCCAATACCACCAATAAATACACCGCGAAATTTTGGCAAGAATACGGACTTGACAGAGTGATTTTGGCACGTGAACTTTCTTTAAAGGAAATCAGCGAAATATCATCGTTTAACGAAGGTCTTGAAATCGAGGCGTTTATTCACGGCGCAATGTGCATTTCATACAGCGGCAGATGCCTTATGAGCAACTATTTCACGGGCAGAGACAGCAACCGCGGCGAGTGCGTGCAAGCGTGCCGCTGGGAATACAGCATAAGAGAAAAGAGCAAAGACGGAGATTTTTACGACGTTCAAGAAGACGGCAGAGGCACTTATATAATGAACAGTAAGGACCTCAATATGATAGATTACATCGCCGAATTTATAAAAGCGGGCGTTTGTTCGTTTAAAATCGAAGGTCGAATGAAAAGCGAATATTATTTGGCTACGGTAATCAACGCATATAGGCGCGCAATAGACGATTATTATAAAATCGGCGAAAAATATAAAGAAAATCCCTTATATAATGCCGAATTATGCAAAACGGCGCACAGGGCTTTCACCACGGCTTATATGCTCGGAGACAACAAGCAAACGGTAAATTACGACAATTCGCAGTCAAAAGGCGACAGCACGTTTATCGCGCTTGTCTTGGACTATGATAAAGAGAATAAAACCGCGCTTGTCGAAATGCGCAACCGCTTTAAAGAGGGCGACGTACTCGAAGTGCTTTCCCCGTCAACACAGTTTAACGAGAAAATAACCGTCGGAGAAATGTACGATGAAAAGGGCGAAAGGGTATCCGACGCCAAAATAGTACAGCAAAAATTGCGTTTAAAAACGGATATTATTTTAAACGAAGGCGACATATTAAGAAGCGTTTAGGCGCAATTCGACATATTTATTTAATTAAAGACATATTTTTTATCGTGAGGTAAAAAGTATGTTTTTTGATTTTTTAGTGCATTTTTTCAACAGAATAATATGTTTTTGTTCGTCTGTCGGCGGCGAGTCATTTCCCAAGCCGCTTTCAAGCGAAGACGAAAAAAAATATATCACCGCCTTTAGAGAAGAGGGGGATTTAAAGGCGAAAGAAATACTTATCGAACACAATATGCGGCTTGTCGCGCACATAGTAAAAAAATATCAAGGCGCAGCCGAAAACGACGATTTGATATCCGTCGGTTCGATAGGGCTTATCAAGGCGATAAACACTTATATCCCGGGCAAAGGCACTCAACTCGCCACTTACACCGCAAGGTGCATCGAAAACGAAATACTTATGTTACTTCGCGCAAACAAAAAACATAAAAACACGCTTTCTTTGTCCGACACGATAGGCGTAGACAAAGACGGCAACGAGTTAGAACTTATCGATTTAATGAGCGACGAGGGCGAAAGCGTAATCGACCAAGTGGAAAACGGCGCGGTAAGGGAAAAATTTAAAGAAGTAATAAAAAACTGTCTCGACGATAGGGAATATCAAATTATCACTTTAAGGTACGGTTTAATCGACGGCGTGCCCCTTCCCCAGCGCGAACTTGCTAAAAAATTGCACATATCGCGCTCTTACGTGTCAAGAATAGAGAAAAAAGCATTGCTTAAAATAAGGGAAGAAATTAAAGATAAAAGTTTCTTTACCGAGTAAATTACGGCGGTTTATTTGGGTGTTTGCCAATTTTTAAACGCAGTTTATTCGCTGTTTATCAAGCATTAGACCGCAATTTGCCTATATTTTGCCTAACTTTGCCCGTAATTTCGCCGAACTTTACGCCACTTAAAAAGCAATTTAAATAAGGTGTTTATAATTAATAAAAAGTTTTAAATTTAATATATCGATTGACTAAAAAGTAATAATAGTATATACTTATAAAAGCGTCGATTTTTAAAAACGCTTCGGCAATAACGGCCGCCGCGTTTTTTAATATACAAAAACCGTTGCGAAATTAAAGCGGGTATTAAAAAAGAAATCAAAGAGGAAATAAAAACGGAAAATTCAAGGGGTAAAATGCACTATACGTTTATTACGGGAAGCACGGGCGTGCTCGGAAAAGAGTTTGCGACCGCATCGGCAAAAGCGGGCGAAAATTTGTTTTTGACGGGCAGAACCGAGCAAAAATTAATAGATTTAAAGGATTTTTTGTTAAAAATCAATCCCGATATACAAATAGATTATTACCCGTGCGACTTGACCGACGAAAAAAAGCGGCAAGAAATGTTTGATTACGCCCAAAGCAAAAATTACAAGTTTAAAAAACTGATAAACGTTGCGGGCGCAGACATACAAAAACCGTTTTTAGATTACACGCAAGAAAAAATTTCTTTTCAAATAAGGGCGACTTTTGAAAGTGCGGTTTCCGTCACTAAATTTTTCCTTGAAAACATGCAAGAAAAGGGCGAAATTTTGACGATATCGAGTCTCACTTGCGCCACGCCCATGCCGTATTTCGCGTTGTATTCCGCGTCTAAAAGCGCGCTCACGTCGTTTATGCGCTCTTTAAGGTACGAACTTAAAGGTAAAGCAAAAGTCACTGTTGTTCTCCCCGGCAGCATACCCACGAGAAAGGACGTTATCGAGGACATAAAAAAACAAGGGCTCACGGGCAAATTGTCCGCAAAACCCAAGGAATTTATAGTGAAAAAATCGCTTGCCGCATTAAAGAAAAACAGGGCGGTTTGCGTACCCGGGGTTTACAATAAAATAGTATATTTTTTCACAAAAATCACGCCGCTTTCGCTGCAAATGAAAATAGTAGCGAAGAAATTTTCACAAAAAACAAAGGATGCGTTTTAACAATGAGTTTAGCCGATAAAATTTTTATAGAAAACTGCAAAGACATAATAGAAAACGGAATTTGGGATACCGACAAACCCGTCAGACCAAAGTGGCTCGACGGCACGCCCGCGCACACCGTAAAAAAGTTTTGCATAGTAAATCGTTATGATTTAAGCAAAGAATTTCCCATTATCACCATAAGAAAAACGGCTTTTAAGTCGGCACTTGACGAAATTTTGTGGATTTGGCAAAAAAAATCAAACAATATTCACGATTTAAACAGCCACATATGGGATAGTTGGGCTGACGAAAACGGCAGCATAGGCAAGGCTTACGGTTATCAACTCGGCGTAAAGCATCATTATCCCGAGGGAGATATGGACCAAGTCGATAGAGTGCTTTACGACCTTAAACACAACCCGACTTCGAGGCGTATTCTCACCAATATTTACACTTTTGCCGACCTTTCGGAGATGAATTTGTATCCGTGCGCATACTCGATGACTTTCAACGTTACGGGCAACAAACTCAACGGAATACTCAACCAAAGGTCAAACGATATGGCTGTCGCCAACAATTGGAACGTGGTGCAGTACGCTGCGCTTATAATGATGTTCGCAAAAGTTTCGGGTCTCGTCCCCGGGGAACTCGTGCACGTAATTGCCGACGCACACATTTACGAAAGGCATATTCCCGTAATAAAGCAAATGTTTGAAAATCCGCAATATGCCGCGCCAAAGGTGTATATCAACCGCGACGTAAAGGATTTTTACGATTTTAAAGTGGAAGATTTCACAATAGAAGATTACGAGTTTACGCCGCTTAAAACCAAATTCGAGGTGGCTGTATGATAAAAGCAATTGTCGCCGTGGACAAAAAATGGGGCATTGGCAAAAACAACGGCTTGCTTTTTTCAATACCCGAAGATATGAAGTTTTTTAGGCAAAAAACGAGCGGAAAAGTCGTTTGCATGGGGTATAATACCTTGCTTTCTTTTCCAGAGGGTAAACCACTTAAAAATCGCACCAATATCGTGCTGTGTTCTGACGGAACACCTCATGTCGAGGGGTGTATTATCGTCAACACTTTAAACCAACTTTTTGAAAAATTGTA